>DATLNY010000434.1:0-2234 GCA_035536495.1 Candidatus Saccharimonadia bacterium
GAGCGGCTTCAACGTCTCGCAGACGGCGGCGGAATACCGCGCGCTACGTGCGAGCGTCATCCGCCTCTGGCTTGCGACCGGTCCCGAGCTCGGCCCGCCCGAGATCGACGAGCTCATCCGTTTCAACGAGGCGATGGACCAGGCGCTCGCCGAGTCGGTCTTCTATTTCGCCAAATCCGCCGCGCGCGACCGCAACCTGTTCCTCGGCGTCCTGAGCCACGAGCTGCGGACCCCGCTCGCGACGATCGCTGCGTCGGCGCACGTCATCCAGAAAAGCGAGGCACTGCAGCCGCTGCGCGATTCGGCGGCTCGGATCCTGCGCGGCAGCAAACGCATCGAGAGCGTGCTGAACGACCTGCTGGAATACGTCCGCAGCGGCGCGGGGGGCGGGATGCGCGTGACGCCGTCGTCGCTGCTCGCCGACGAGCTCTGCGCGCGCATCGCGCGCGAGGTCGAGGTCGCGGTGCCGGGTGCGTCCGTGCGCACGGAGTTCATCGGGGCGATGAGCGCGGTCTGGGACGCGCAGCGCATCGCGCAGGCCGTCTCGAACCTCACGACGAACGCGATCAAGTACGGCACGCCCGGTGCCGCGGTAGCGCTCGTCGTCGATGGCAGTGCCGAAGACCAGATCGCGATCTCCGTCCGCAACAACGGCGAGCCGATTCCGGCCGCCGTGCGCGAGTCGCTGTTCGAGCCGCTCGTCCGGGGCACCGGTCCGGACCGCGCCGGGTTCAGCCTGGGGCTCGGCCTCTACATCGTGCGCGAGATCGCGCATGCCCACGGCGGTGACGTCGCCGTCGCGTCGCCGGAGCCCGGCACGACGGCTTTCACGATGACACTGCCGCGCCTCACCGATCCGTCTGCGCGCACCGCGTTCGGCGTGCTCGGACGGCAGGCCGTCTAGCGCGGCGCTTCGCGGGGCCGGCTGGAAGCGGGCCATGCCGGGCCGGTGTTCGACTCGACGCGCGGCGAGCTCGCCCTGGCGCGTATGCCGGAACTCGCGGTTGTCCGCGCGCGTCCTCCGTCGGTCACGCCTTCGAATCCGCAGCATGCGGCGGCTTCCATCGCGCGCGGGCGCCCTACAATGGCGCAGTGATGCCCGCCGCCCCGATCGAGGTGTCCGATTGAACAAGTCGTTGCTGCCGTTTCCGTTCGTGCTCGTCCTCGTGCTTGCCTCGTGCGGCGACGATCGCGCGGCACCCGCGCGGGGCCCGGGCGGGCCCGGCGGCGGCAAGCCCGTCGCCGTGACCGTCACGACGGTGTCCCCGTCGCCGTGGGTCGACACGATCGAGGCGCTCGGCACCGCGAAGGCGAACGAGTCGGTCACGGTCACGGCGAAGGTCACCGAGACCGTCGAGCGCGTGCAGTTCGAGGACGGCGATTACGTCGACGCGGGTGAGGTGCTGATCGACCTGTCGGGCCGCGCCGAGCTTGCGGGGCTCGAGGAAGCTCGCGCCGCGTTCAAGGAGGCCGAGCAGCAGTACCGGCGCCAGTCCGAGCTCGTCGGGCAGGGCACGATCGCGCGCTCGCAGCTCGACACGCAGGTCGCGCTGCGCGACGCCGCGCGCGCGCGCATGGATGCGATCCGCGCGCAGCTTTCCGACCGCGTCATCACGGCGCCGTTCGCGGGCGTGCTCGGGTTCCGCACCGTCAGCCCCGGCGGGCTCGTGACGCCCGGCACCGCGATCGCGACGCTCGACGACGTCTCGACGATCAAGCTCGATTTCTCGGTACCCGAAACCTTCATGTCGTCGCTCGCCGAAGGGCAGAAGATCGCGGCACGCAGCGCGGCGTTCCCGGATCGCGAGTTCGAGGGCGTCGTCAGCACCGTCGATTCGCGCGTCGATCCCGTCACGCGCGCGGTGACGGTCCGCGCTGCGATCCCGAATCCCGATTCGGCGCTGCGGCCCGGCATGCTGATGTCGGTCAAGCTGCTAAAGCCGCCGCGTGATGTGCTCGTGATTCCCGAGATCGCGCTGACGCAGGTCGGGTCGAACGCGTACGTCTACCGCGTCAAGCCCGACTCGAGCGTCGAGCAGGTCGAGATCACGACCGGCGCGCGCCGGCGCGGCGAGGTCGAGATCGTCGAGGGGCTCGCGCCGGGCGATCGCATCGTCGTCGAGGGCACTGTCAAGCTGCGCCCCGGTGCGACGGTGACGCCGGCGGTCGACGGGACTGCAACAGGGCGAGCCGCCGCGGCGAACGATTAAGTGGCGTCGAAGCGAACGGCGGCG
>DATLNY010000435.1:0-5286 GCA_035536495.1 Candidatus Saccharimonadia bacterium
CAATCGCCGGCGCTGCGCATGATCGTCGAGCGCGAGGAAGCGATCGAGGCGTTCAAGGCGCAGGAATACTGGTCGATCGCGGCGCAGGTCTCGCACGAGAAGCAGCCGTTCGAGGCGAAGCTCACGCGCTACGCCGGAAAGAAGGTCGAGCAGTTCAGCTTCACCGACGGCCAGACGGCCGAAGCGGTCCGCAGCGCGATCGCGCAGGCCGCGAACGGCACGCTCACGGTGCACGACGTCACGTCGAAGCAGCGCCAGCGCCGCCCCGCCGCGCCGTTCATCACCTCGACGCTGCAGCAGGAGGCCGCGCGCAAGCTCGGCTTCACGACCAACCGCACGATGCGCACCGCGCAGCAGCTCTACGAGGGCGTCGCGCTCGGCAGCGAGGGCCAGGTCGGCCTCATCACCTACATGCGCACCGACGCGACGCACCTCGGCGTCGATGCGGTGCAGGAGATCCGCGACGTGATCCGGCAGCGTTATGGCGCCGCATCGCTGCCGGCGGAGCCGATGGTCTATCGCGCGAAGTCGAAGAACGCACAGGAAGCGCACGAGGCGATCCGCCCGACCTCGGCCGCGCTCGCGCCCGACCAGGTCGCCGCGTATCTCAGCCCCGAGCAGCAGAAGCTCTACGAACTGATCTGGAAGCGCACGCTCGCGTGCCAGATGGCGCCGGCGCTGCTCAACACCGTCGCGATCGATCTTGCCGCCGGCGATGCGCACATGTTCCGCGCGACCGGCACGACCGTGGTCGAGCCGGGCTTCCTCGCGGTTTACGAAGAAGGCCGCGACGTCCGGACGGAAGAGGACGAGGAGCAGGGCCGCCGCCTGCCCGCGCTCGCCACCGGCGACCGCGTGCCGCTCGCGGCGATCGTCGCGGACCAGCATTTCACCGAGCCGCCGCCGCGCTTCTCCGAAGCGAGCCTCGTCAAGGCGCTGGAGGAGTACGGCATCGGACGGCCCTCGACCTACGCGAGCATCATCCAGACGCTCGTGTCGCGGCAGTACGTCATGCTCGAGCAGCGCCGCTTCCGCCCGACCGACGTCGGCCGTGTCGTCGCGAACTTCCTCGGGAATCACTTCACCCAGTACGTCGACTACGACTTCACCGCGAAGCTCGAGGACGAACTCGATGCGGTCAGTCGCGGCGAAGAGGACTGGGTGCCGTTGATGCACAAGTTCTGGAAGCCGTTCAAGGCGCTCGTCGCGGACAAGATGGAAACGGTCACGTTCGACGAAGCGAAGGCCTCGCGCCAGCTCGGCAATGATCCGAAAACCGGCAAGCCCGTCAGCGTGCGGCTCGGACGCTACGGGCCGTTCGCGTCGCTCGGCACGAAGGAGGACGAGGACAAGCCGAAGTTCGCGAGCCTGCGCCCCGGCCAGAGCCTGCACACGATCTCGCTCGACGACGCGCTCGCGCTGTTCCAGCTGCCGCGCAAGCTCGGGCTTGCGCCCGACGGCGAGGAGATCGTCGCGAACGTCGGACGCTTCGGTCCGTACGTCAAGCATGGCCCCGTCTACGCGTCGCTCAAGCCCGAGGACGATCCGTACACGGTCGATCTTGCGCGCGCGCTCGCGGTGCTCGAGGAAAAGCGCACGGCCGAGGCGAACCGCATCATCAACCGTTTCGACGACGGCGCGATCCAGGTGCTCAACGGCCGCTACGGGCCGTACATCACCGACGGCACCAAGAACGCGAAGATCCCGAAGGACCGCGAGCCGAAGACGCTGACGCGCGACGAATGCGCCGCGCTGCTCGAGGCCGCGCCGATCAAGACCGGCGGCGGCCGCTTCGGCCGTCGCGGCGCGAAGGACGCGCCGGCGAAGAAGGCCGGCACGAAGAAATCGGTCAGCGCGAAGATCCCCGGAGGCGAAGCGCCGGCGGCGAAGCGCCCCGCGGCGAAAAAGTCCGCCGTGAAAAAGGCGGCGAAGAAGAAGTCCGCGGTGAAGCGAACCGCGGCGGTGAGAGCGGCGACGAAAACCGCGGCGACGAAACCGGTTGCGCGCAAGTCGGCAGCCGGCAAGGCCGCGAAAGCCGCCGTCGCGAAGAAGACTGCATCACGCAAGCCCGCCGCTGCCGACGACGCGCCGTTCTGACGCAGCTTCCCCTCTCCCTTCGGGAGAGGGGTAGGGGTGAGGGTTCGAGATTGCGCGAATGCCCATCGAAACGTGCACTGCTTGTCGACCCGTCGGAAGCGCGCTGCGCGAGCCCCGTACCCTCACCCCAACCCCTCTCCCGGAGGGAGAGGGGCGAAGGTGTGCGCCGGCACCGCAACCTGATCGCACAATTTCATGAGAGCGCGCGCTGCACGATCTCGGCGAGGTCGCTCGAGCGCTGCGGCGCGCCGGCGAGGCGCTCGAGCTCCGAGCGCATCAGCGTGCGGCGTAGCGGCTCGAGCCGGCGCCAGCCGTTGAACACGCCCGCGATCCGCGCCGCGACCTGCGGGTTCAGCGGATCGAGCGCGAGCACCATGCCGCCGACGAAGCGATAACCCTCGCCGTTGACCGCGTGGAAGCGCACGCGGTTCGCGCGCGCGAAGGCACCGACGAGCGCGCGCACCTTGTTCGGATTGCGCAGCGTGAATGCCGGATGCTCGGTCAGGCGCTCGACCCGTTCGAGCGTGCCGGGCTGCGGATTCGTCGCCTGCAGCGTGAGCCACTTGTCGACGACGAGCGGGTCGTGCCGGTGCTGCTGGTAGAACCGTTCCGCGAGCCGTTGCGCGCCTTCGATCCCGCCGTGCACGAGCAGCGTCAGCGCCGCGAGCCGGTCGGTCATGTTGCCGGCAGCCTCGAGCTGCGCGCGCGCAAGCGCCGAATGCGCCACCGGATCGGCACGTACCAGCAGCGCGAGCGCAGCGTTCCGAAGGCGGCGGCGCCCCACCGCGGCGCCGTCGCGCGCGAGCGGCGGGTCCGCCGCGAGGATGCGGTGCTGCGCGAGGAGCCTCGGAGTGATGGGCTCGGCGAGCGCGCGCTGCATCGCCTCGCGCGCGCGGTAGAGCCGCTCGGGATCGTAATGGTCGAGCAGCTCGGCGAGGTACGCCTCCTCCGGCAGCTCGAGGCATTCGGCGACGTACTCGGCGTCGAGCGCCGCATCGGCGAGCAGCGCGTCGAGCGCGTGCGTCAGCGCGGTGAACCAGTGCGTCGTGCTGCCGGCGCCGGTACGCGCGTACTCGGCGAGCACGGCACGTTCCGCGAGCCGCTGGATCGCGTCCCAGCGATTGAGCGCATCACGATCGTGGCGCGCGAGGAACGCGAGCGTCGCGGCGTCGTCCTCGCGGTGCAGGTGCACGGGCGCCGAGAAGTCCTGCAGCAGCGACGGCCGCGGGCGCGCCGCGACGTCGCGGAACACGACCTGCTGCTCGGCCTGGTCGATCAGCACGACGCGCTGCAACGGACCCGGCGTCGTCTCGTGCGCGAGCGTCAGCGGCAGCGGCTCGCCGTCGTCGCGGTACAGCGCGAGCCGCACCGGGATCGGCAGCGGCCGCTTGTCGGGCTGGCCCGGCGTCGGCGGCGTGCCTTGCGTGAACGACAGCGTGTAGCTGCGCGCCGCCGCGTCGTGCGATTCGGAGACGCGCAGCTGCGGCGTGCCGGCCTGCGAGTACCACGCGAGGAACGGGCTGAGATCGCGCGAGCTCGCGTCGCCGAGCGCGCGCACGAAGTCCTCGCAGGTCACGGCCTCGCCGTCGTGGCGCTCGAAGTAGAGATCCATGCCGCGCCGGAACGCCTGCTCGCCGAGCACGGTATGGAGCAGGCGCACGACCTCGGCGCCTTTCTCGTAGACGGTCGCGGTATAGAAGTTGTTGATCTCGAGGTACGTGTCGGGCCGCACCGCGTGCGCGAACGGGCCCGCGTCCTCCGGGAACTGGTGCGCGCGCAAGCCCCGGACGTCCTCGATGCGCTTGACTGCGCGCGAGTTCATGTCGGCCGAGAATTCCTGGTCGCGGAACACCGTCAGGCCTTCCTTCAGGCTCAGCTGGAACCAGTCGCGGCAGGTGATGCGGTTGCCGGTCCAGTTGTGGAAGTACTCGTGCGCGACGACGCCCTCGACGTTGCGGAAATCCGCGTCGGTCGCGCTCGCGGTGTCGGCGACGATGAACTTCGCGTTGAAGATGTTGAGGCCCTTGTTCTCCATCGCGCCCTGGTTGAAGTCGTTCGTCGCGACGATGTGGTACGCATCGAGGTCGTAGCTGCGGCCGAAGCGCTGCTCGTCCCAGCGCATCGCGCGCACGACGCAATCCATCGCGTGCTCGCAGCGGCCGATCGCGTCGGCGTCGGCGTAGATCCTCAGCGCAACATCGCGGCCTTCCGCGGTGCGGTAGCGGCCTTCGATGTGCTCGAGCCGACCCGCGACGAGCGCGAACAGGTACGACGGCTTCGGATGCGGATCGACCCAGCGCGCGTAATGCCGGCCGTCGCCGAGCACGCCGTTGCCGGCGGGGTTGCCGTTCGACAGCAGCACGGGGAAGCGCGCCGGCTCGGCGACGAGCGTGACGTCGTAACGCGCCATGACATCGGGGCGATCGGGAAAGAACGTGATGTGGCGGAACCCTTCCGCCTCGCACTGCGTCAGCAGGAACTCGCCCGAGCGATAGAGGCCTTCGAGCGCGGTGTTGCGCGCCGGCGCGATCTCGACGAGTGTCTCGACCGTCGCGGCATCGTCGTCGCAGGGAAGCGTCAGGCGTTTCGCGTCGCGCGCGTACTGGCCGGGCTCGAGCACGACCCCGTCGAGCGCGACCGAGACGAGCGCGAGCCCCTCGCCGTCGAGCACGATCGGCGCGCGCTCGACCGCGCGATTGCGCTCGAGCGCAAGGCGCGCATGCACGCGCGTGCATTCGAAGTCGAGCTCGAATCGCAGCACGACGTCGACGACGCGCCACGCGGGCGGGCGATGGTCGGCGAGCCGCGTCGGGCTGCGCGTGCGGGCGGCGGGCGTGTCGTGCATGCGCGTTCCACGATAGGGCACGCGACCTTAGCGCCGCCGCAACCGCGCCGCCAGCGCGCCGCGCGGACGTACAATCCCCGCCATGGACTCGACCGACGACCTGCCGACGCTCGCCGACGTCGAGCGCGCCGCGCAGCGGATCGCGCCGTACGCGCTGCGCACGCCGGTGCTTGCGAGCGCGGCGCTCGACGCGCTTGCCGGAGCGCGCCTGCGCTTCAAGTGCGAGAACCTCCAGCACGTCGGCGCGTTCAAGTTCCGCGGCGCGTGCAACGCCGTGTTCTCGCTCGGCGAGGCCGAGGCCGCGCACGGCGTCGCGACGCAATCCTCGGGCAACCACGGCGCGG
>DATLNY010000436.1:0-3799 GCA_035536495.1 Candidatus Saccharimonadia bacterium
GCATCGTCGAGCCGGCGACGCTCGCGACGATGCGCGCGCTCGCGCTCGCACGTCCCGATGCAGGGCTCGTCGGCGCCGACGTTCGTGATGCCGACGGTCGACACGAGCCCGCGGCGAGACGGCGCGAGCCGACCTGGCGGCGCGCGCTCGCGCGCGTGCGCGGCGATCGCGATGCGCTCGCGCTGCCGGCGCCGCCGGACGGATCCGAGGCGAGCGAAGTCGATGCGACCTCGGGCGCGCTGATGCTCGTGCGCCGCGAATTGTTCGATCGGCTCGGCGGGTTCGATCCGGGCTATCGCCTGCACTGCGAGGATCTCGACCTGTGCCGGCGTATCCGCGACGACGGCCGTGTCGTCCTCGTCGCCGAGCGCGCGCGTGCGTTTCATGCGCAAGGCGGGTCGAGTCGGCGCCGGCCGTTGTTCGTCGCGTTCCACAAGCATCGCGGGATGCAGCGCTATTTCGGCAAGCACGAGCGCGCGCGCGTCGCCGCGCCGCTCGCATGGCTGATCGAGGCCGGTATCTGGCTCCGGTTCGCGCTGATTGCGCCGGTCCTCGTCGTGCGCGAGCTCGCGGCGAGGCTGCGGTGAACGCGAGCGACATCGCCGCGTATGCGGAGGCGGCCGCACAGGGCCGCTTCGATGAGGCCGAGCGCGGCCTCGAGCTCGTACTGCAGCGCGAACCAGGGCACGTCGAAGCGCACGCGCTCGCGGCATGGATCGCGAACGCGCGCGGCGACGACGCCGCCTGCGAGCGGCGCCTCGCCATCGTGCTCGAGCACGAGCCCGACCACCGGTCCGCGCTTGCGATCGCGCTGTCGCTCGCGAATCGCAGGCAGGAGCCCGACAGGGCGATTGCGCTCGCGCGGCGCCTCACGGCGCTCGAGCCGGCCGCGGCGTGGGCTCACTACAACCTCGGGTCGACGCTCGCGATGCACGGCGACGTGGCCGGCGCGCGCGCGTCGCTCGCGCACGCGCTCGAGCTCGATCCGGGATTCACCGAGGCGTTGCGCGCGCGCGCCTGGCTCGCGCTCGAGGCCCGCGATTTCGACGCGGCGCGGGCCGACTTCCTGCGCGCGCTCTCGCTCGAGCCGCGCAATCCCGCGGTCGTCGTCGAGCTCGGCATGCTCGAGCTGCGCCGCTACGACGGTACGGCCGCGCGCCTGCATTTCGAGCACGCTACGCGGCTCGACGCGCGCGACGCTTCGGCGTGGCGCGGCCTGTCGCAGGCACTCGAGCTCAGCGGCGCAGGTCACCGCGATGCGATCGACGCGAGCGCACGCGCGGTCGCGCTCGCGCCGCACGATGCGGCAGGCTGGTTCGAGCACGCGAAATGCCTCAGCCGCACGGGCCACGTCGCCGAGGCGCGCAATGCCGCAGTGCACGCGCTCGAGCGCCGCCCCGAGTGGCTCGAACCGCGCTGGCTGCTGTTCCAGGCGTTGCCGTATCCGCTCGCGGATCACGCCGATACGGAGCGGTCACGCCGCATCTGGCGCGCGGGGCTTGCCGCATTCGAGGCCCTGCCGCTCGACGACGACGGGATGCGCGGGCGCCTTGCCGGCCTGCTGACGCTGCAATCGAATTTCCACCGGCACTATCTCGGTGACGACCTCACCGACGACCAGAAGCGCTACGGCGCGCTGGTCGCACGGATGGCGGGCGCCGCGTTCGAAACGGAGCGCGCGCCGTCGACGTGCGCGGCGCGCGGTCGCCGCATGCGGATCGGGTTCGCGTCCGCGCACCTGCGCCGGCACACGATCCACAAGCTGTTCCACCAGTGGATCGCGCGGCTGGATCGCGGCACATTCGAGGTCGTCGCGATCTACCTCGGCGCAACGATCGACGACGAGGTTCGCGGGCTCGCGGCGATCGCCGACGAGGTCATCGGCCCGATCCACACGAACCAGGGCTGGATCGACGCGCTGCATGCAGCGCGTCTCGACGCGCTGGTGTGGCTCGACATCGGCATGGACGGCCTGACGCAGCTGCTCGCGCCGATGCGCTTCGCGCCGCTGCAGTGCGCGACCTGGGGCCACCCCGTCACGACCGGTCTGCCGTCGATCGACGCATTCATCAGCGGCGAGGCGATGGAGCCTGCCAACGGGGAGTCGCATTACAGCGAGCGGCTCGTCCGGCTGCCCGGGCTCGGCATCGCGTATGCGCCGCCGGACGCCGCGCAGGCGCACGTGCGCATGCCGCGCAGCGGCGTGCCGGCGCGGTACGTCTGCGCGCAGAGCATCCACAAGCTGCTGCCGGTGCACGACGCGCTGTTCGCGCGCGTGCTCGCGAATGCGCCGGGCTCGACGCTCGCGTTGGCGCCGCATCCGGTCCCGGAGGTGCGCGAGCGGCTCGCGGCGCGGATGCGCCCCGTGTTCGCAGGCTACGGCGTCGACTTCGACGACCGCGTTCGCCTGCATCCGCACCTCAGCGAATCGCGCTTCCTCGAGCTATTGCGCGACGCCGACGTGCTGCTCGATTCGGTCGGCTGGTCGGGCGGCAACACGACGCTCGAGGCGCTCGCGTTCGACCTGCCCGCCGTCACGCTGCCCGGCGCATACATGCGCGCGCGCCACACGCACGGCATCGTCAGCCTGCTCGGCCTGGCGGACCGGCTCTCCGCGCGCGACCTCGGCGACTACGTCGCGATCGCGACGCGGCTCGGCACCGATGCGCGGTACCACGCGTCGATCGCCGAGGAGCTGGCGTCGCGCAAGCATTTCGTCTTCGACGGCGACGCCGCGGTGCAGGCGCTCGAAGGATTCCTCGCGGCGGCGGTCCGCGAGCGCGGCTGAGCGCGGTTCGCCTCGCATGCGGCCGGCGGTTCTAGGTCCGCAGCGGCTTGTACTTGATCCGGTGCGGCTTCGCGGCCTCGTCGCCGAGCCGGCGCTTCTTGTCGGCCTCGTATTCCTGGTAGTTGCCCGGGAAGAATTCGACGTGCGAGTCACCTTCGAACGCGAGGATGTGCGTCGCGATGCGGTCGAGGAACCAGCGGTCGTGCGAGATCACCATGACGCAGCCGGGGAACTCGAGCATCGCCTCCTCGAGCGCGCGCAGCGTCTCGACGTCGAGGTCGTTCGACGGCTCGTCGAGCAGCAGCACGTTGGCGCCCTCCATCAGCGTCTTGGCCAGGTGCAGTCGCCCGCGCTCGCCGCCCGAGAGCGTGCCGACGAGCTTCTGCTGGTCGCCGCCCTTGAAGTTGAAGCGCCCGATGTAGCCGCGCGACGGCGTCTGGTACTTGCCGACCGTGATCATGTCGGAGCCGCCCGAGACTTCCTGCCAGACCGACTTGTTCGGGTCGAGCATGTCGCGCGACTGGTCGACGTACGCGAGCTGCACGGTCTTGCCGAGCGCGATCTCGCCCGAGTCGGGCTGCTCTCGCCCGATCAGCATGCGGAACAGCGTCGACTTGCCGGCGCCGTTCGGACCGATGATGCCGACGATCGCGCCGGGCGGGACCTTGAACGAAAGCTCGTCGATGAGCAGCCGGTCGCCGAACGCCTTGCTCACGTTGCGGAACTCGATCACCTCGTTGCCGAGCCGCTCGCCCGGCGGGATGTAGATCTCGTTGGTCTCGTTGCGCTGCTGGTACTCGACCGAGTTGAGCTCCTCGAAGCGGTTGAGGCGCGCCTGGCCCTTGGACTGGCGGCCCTTGGCGTTCTGGCGCACCCACTCGAGCTCGCGCTTGATCGCCTTCTGGCGCGCCTTCTCGGTCGACTGTTCCTGCGTCAGGCGCTGGTCCTTCTGCTCGAGCCACGAGGTGTAGTTGCCCTTCCACGGGATGCCGCGGCCGCGATCGAGCTCGA
>DATLNY010000437.1:0-7301 GCA_035536495.1 Candidatus Saccharimonadia bacterium
CGTGCGGCGGTCGCGGCGGCAGCGGCGGCGCGACGAGGATCGGCGAATGCTCGGGAACGTCGACGACGAGCACCTGGCGGCGCTTGTCGCGCACGACCTCGATGTTCGCGACATCGCCCTCGCGCTTGCCCGACAGTGCGCGCATCACGTCGCGCGAGTCCTCGACGCGCGCGCCGTCGACCGAGACGATGACGTCGCCGGGCTTCAGCTGCACGAAGCTTTCGTCGCCGCGCTCGAGCACGAGCACGCCCGCGTCGGTCCCGAAATACCTTCCGAGCTCGCGGTTGACCGGCGCGAGCTTGAGCTCATGGAGCGAGCCGTCGCGCATGACGATGACGTTGCGGCGGATGCGCTCCGACTGGCGGCCCATCCGCTCGGCCTCGCGTTGCAGCCGTTCGACATCGGCTCCCCGCATGCCCTCTGCGGCACGGGTCGCGTTCTCCACGATCACCTCGATATCACGCTCGAACTCCGGGCCGAACTCGCGCGGGAACTCCACCTCGAAGTCGGGCCCGAAGCTGCCGGCCATCACCGGCCACTCCCACGACGTGCGCCGCTCGGCCGCGACGACGACGTCACCGCGCTTGCCCTCGCGCTCGTAAGTGAATCGCACCTTTTCGCCGGGCTCGAGCTCGCCGATGAGCCCGCGCGCGGACTCGACCTTCGCTTCCTGCTCGATCGGCGATGCAGGACGGCTCCGGTCGCCGGGCAACGCCGTGTCGACCGGCTTGCCGTTGACCGCGACGATGCGATCGCCGGCGCGCAGTCCCGCCTTGTCGGCGGGTCCGCCCGGCGTCACCGCGGCGAGCTTGACGCCGTTGCCGCCCGCGGCGAGCACGACGCCGACGAGCGCGCGCTTCTCGTCCGAAAGGAAGCGGTATGCGAACGCGCGCTGGCCGTGCGAATGGCCGAGCTTCGACGAGAGCTCCGCGACGCGGCGCGACGCCGCGCGCAGCTCGTCGTGCGCGCGATCGAGCTCGGCGCGCGCGGCGGCGAGGTCCTTGTCGTCCCCGCCGCGATCGGGATCCGCCGCGTAGGCGGGGAACGCGAGCAGCAGTGCGAGGGTGAGGGCGGTACGTTTCATTTCGATGCTCCGGTGATGCGTGGTCGGCGGGAGGCCCGCGCGGTGGTCCGGCGGGCACGGGCCCGCCTCGTGAAGGGTCAGTCGATCCGATAGGCGGCCGGCACGAGCGCGGCGTCGTTGGTCGCGAGACGCGTGACGCCCTGGCTGCGCACGCTCGCAAGCTCGCTCAACAGGCCCAGCCGCTGCCGCCAGAGTGCATCCTGAGATTCGACGTCGCGCGTCGCGGCGAGCTCGACGTCGAGCATGCCGATGAGGTCCTCGAGCTCGGCCGACGCATAGGCCGTGGCGCCGTCGAACGGCTCGTCCTGCGCGCGGACCCAGGCCTCGAGCAGCTCGTTCTGCTCGATGAGGGCACCCTGCGTCGTCGGCGCGGACGGCGCCGACGTCGCGGCAATCGGCGCGTTCTCGACGTCCGACGGCGCGCGATCCGACAGCAGCGCGAACGGAATCACCGCGATCGCGGCGAGCGACGCGGCAAGCGCGAGCCCGTGCACGACACGCGTACGTGTGCGCCGTTTCGCGAGCGTCGCCTCGATCCGCGCGAAGCCGCCGGGCGCGGGATCCTCGAGCGGCAGCGCCGCGAGCGCCGCGGCGAGCGAGCTCGATTCGCGCATGACTTCATCGTCAGGCATATGCGTAATGCTCCTTCGTCGTGCCGAGCAGCTCGCGCAATTTCTGCGTGCCGCGCAGCACCTGGGTTTTCGAGAAACTCAGGCTCTTGCCGAACGACTCGGCGATCTCGTCGTGCTTGTAGCCCTCGACGTAGTAGAGCCAGATCACGCTGCGCGTCGTCTGCGGCAGCTGCTCCATCGCTTTTTCGAGGTCGCGCGACTCGAACGACACCGGCAGATGCGCGAGCGCGGCTTCCGGCTCGGGCAGCTCCTCGACGTAGTCGAGCTTGCGCTTGCGCAGGCGCATCAGCGCCTCGTTCGTCGCGATCTGCCGCAGCCAGCCCCAGAACGGCGAGTCGCCGCGGAACTGGCCGATCCTGTCGAGCACCGCGAGCATCGCGTCGTGCAGGATCTCCTGCGCCTCGTCGCGGTCGCCGAGCAGGCGATACGCAAGCGTGAACACCGGGCGCTCGAACAGCCGGTAGACCTGCTCGTAGGCGCGCATGTCGCCGCGCCTCAGGCGGTCGAGGAGCGCTGCCGGGATGTCGATCGCGAAGCTCGTCACATCGACAAGGATGCCGCGTCTGCGGAAAAAGTCGCACGGCGGGTGCGCGACGAACCGGGCGAGCCCCCCCGGGGCGGCGAAATGCGCCTCGAGCTCGGCCGCGCGGCGAACGGCTGCCCGGCGGACGTCCGGCGCGTGTCCGCGCGCGGACCGGACAGCGCGAGGTTCAGGAAAACACCAGTACTTACAAATACATGAGTCGTGGCATATGCGTTGCTAAGGAAACCTTACCTCCCGCCCGGGCGCTCCGATGATCCGCGACACTTCCGCCACCGACCGCGTCATGACGGCGCCACCGCGCTCGCGGGCGAAGCTTGCGATGCTCGCCGCCGGCGCGGTCGTCGTGCTGCTGATCACGGGTTTTGCGGTGCCGTCGGTCTCGCGCTGGCTGTCCGCGTCGCGCTCGGTTTCGTCTGCGCAGATCCGCACCGCGGAAGTCGTGCGCGGCACGCTCGTGCGCGACATCTCGGTGCAGGGGCGCGTCGTCGCCGCGGTCAGCCCGACGCTCTACGCACCGGTCGCGGGCACCGTCACGCTCGTCGCGAAGGCCGGCGACATCGTCGAGAAGGACGACGTGCTCGCCGAGCTTGCGAGCCCCGAGCTCAAGAGTCGCCTCGACCAGGAATCGGCGACGCTTCAGAGCCTCGAAAGCGAAGTCGCACGCGCGCGGATCCAGAACCAGCAGGCGAAGCTCACCGCGCGCCGCACCGCCGACCAGGCCGAGGTCGACCTCGCGGCCGCCCAGCGCGAATGGGAACGGGCGGAGCTGTCGTGGACCAAGGGCGTGATCTCGAAGGTCGACCACCTCACCGCGAAGGACAACCTGCGCAAGGCCGAGCTCACCAACGGCCACGCGCAGGAAGACGCGCGGCTGCAGACCGAGAGCCTCGCGCTCGAGCTGCGCACGCGCGAGCTCGCGCTGCAGCGCCAGGAGGTCAACGTCGTCGAGCTGACGCGCCAGGTCGACGCGCTGAAGATCCGCGCGCCGGTCGGCGGCCAGGTCGGCACGATCGCCGTGATGGACAAGGCGTCGGTCGCCGCGAACGCGCCGCTCGTCACGGTCGTCGATCTGTCGGTGCTCGAGGTCGAGGTCGAGATCCCGGAGATCTACGCCGACGACCTCGGGCTCGGCATGGGCGCGGAGATCCGCCTCGGCGCGCAGACCCACGCCGGCAAGCTGTCCTCGATCTCGCCCGAGGTCGTCGAAGGCCAGGTCCGCGGCCGCGTGCGCTTCGAGGGCGAGCAGCCGCCGGGGCTGCGCCAGAGCCAGCGGCTGTCCGCGCGCATCGTCATCGAGGAGAAGCCCGGCGTGCTGATGATCGCGCGCGGCCCGTTCTTCGACTCGGACGGCGGCCGCTATGCGTACGTCGTCGACGACGGCATCGCGGTGCGCCGGCCGATCCGGACCGGCTCGACCAGCATGATCGCGGTCGAGGTGCTCGAAGGGCTTTCGGTCGGCGACACCGTGATCGTCTCGGCGACCGACGACTTCGAGGGTGCCGAGCGGATCAGCGTGCGATGAATATGCCCAACCCCGCCCAATGCCGTCATTCCCGCGCAAGCGGGAATCCATTTTCGCGATCCGTGCATCGAATGAATGGATTCCCGCTTGCGCGGGAATGACGGAACGAAAGACGTGTTCACCACCGCAAGCCCTGACCAAGGAACCCCACCATGCTCGTGATGCGAAATCTCTCCAAGGTCTACCGCACGCACCTCGTCGAGACGCACGCGCTGCGGGACTTCAACCTGCAGGTGCACGACGGGGAGTTCGTCGCGGTCACGGGGCCGTCGGGCTCCGGCAAGACGACGTTCCTCAACATCGCCGGCCTGCTCGAGGAATTCACCGGCGGCGAGTTCGACCTCGACGGCGTCGACGTGCGCGGGCTCGGCGACGACGCGCGCTCGCGGCTGCGCAACGAGAAGATCGGCTTCATCTTCCAGGGCTTCAACCTGATCCCGGACCTCAACCTGTTCGACAACGTCGACGTGCCGCTGCGCTACCGCGGGCTCAAGGCGCCCGAGCGCAAGCGCCGCATCGAGCAGGCGCTCGCGCGGGTCGGGCTTGCGTCGCGCATGCGGCATTACCCGGCCGAGCTGTCGGGCGGCCAGCAGCAGCGCGTCGCGATCGCGCGCGCGCTCGCCGGCGAGCCGAAGATCCTGCTCGCCGACGAACCGACCGGCAACCTCGATTCGCTGATGGCGCGCGGCGTCATGGAGCTGCTCGAGGAGATCAACCAGCAGGGCACGACGATCATCATGGTCACGCACGACCCCGAGCTCGCCGCGCGCGCGCACCGCAACGTCCACATCATCGACGGCCAGGTCACCGACCTCGCCGACGCGCCGCGCCTGCGCGAGGCGCACGACGCGCCCGAAGCGCGCGTCGCGAACGGCTGAGGAGCGCTCGTCCATGATCGGCTACTACTTCTGGCTCGCGGCGCGCTCGCTGCGCCGCAACGCGATCCTCACCGCGCTGATGATCCTCGCGATCGCGCTCGGGATCGGCGCGTCGATGACCTCGCTCACCGTGCTGCGTGCGATGAGCGGCAACCCGCTGCCGCACAAGGACGAGCTCGTGCGACGGCCGCAGCTCGACAACTGGGCGCCGGCGCGCGGCTGGAACCAGAACGACCCGAACGACCTGCCGAACCTGTTCACGTACCAGGACGCGAAGGCGCTCTACGACGCGCAGAAAGGCAAGCGGCAGGCCGCGATGTTCCCGAACGTGCTGTCGGTCGAGCCGGCCAACCGCGAGGTCAAGCCGTACATGGGAACCGTGCTGTTCACGCACGGCGACTTCTTCCCGATGTTCGACATCCCGTTCGTGCACGGCGGCGGCTGGAGCAAGGCGCAGGACGACGGCAACGCGCGCGTCGCGGTGCTCCAGCGCGAGACCGCGGAAAAGCTCTTCGGTGCCGAGAATCCGGTCGGGCGCACGGTGCGCCTCGGCGGGGAGGACTTCACGGTCGCCGGCGTCATCGAGAAGTGGAACCCGCGCCCGCATTTCTACGAGACTTCGTCGGGCGCGTTCCAGAATGCCGAAGAGATCTTCCTGCCGTTCAACCTCGGGATCGAGCGCGAGCTGACCTCGAGCGCGAACAACAACTGCTGGGAGGATCCCGGACAGGGCTACAAGGCGTGGCTCGCGTCGGATTGCGTCTGGATCTCGTACTGGGTCGAGCTCGCGTCGGCGCGCGACGCTGCCGAGTACAAGGCCTTCATCGACAGCTACGTGCAGGACCAGAAGAAGCTCGGGCGATTCCCGCGCCCGCTCAACAACCGGCTCAACACGATTTCGGAATGGCTCGAGGGACAGGGCGCCGTTTCGCGCGACGTCAAGACGCAGGCCTGGATGTCGGCGGCGTTCCTCCTCGTCTGCCTCATCAACACGATCGGCCTGCTGCTCGCGAAGTTCATGGCCCGCGCCGGCGAGATCGGCCTGCGCCGCGCAGTCGGCGCCTCGAAGCGGCAGATCTTCGCGCAATACCTCACCGAGGCGGGCGTCGTCGGCGTCGCTGGCGCGATCGTCGGGCTCGTCGTGACGGGCCTCGGCCTGCTCGCGCTGCGCGCGCTCTATGGCGACGATTCCGGCGCGGGCATGCTCGCGCGCCTCGACGCGCCGATGGTCGCGATCACCGCGCTCGTCGCGATCGCTGCGAGCCTCGCCGCGGGGCTCTATCCGACCTGGCGCACCTGCGAGATCGCGCCGGCCACGCAGCTCAAGTCGAACTGACGGGACGCAACCGACATGAAAGAGATCGGACCGATTTTCTCCGCGCTGATGCGCAACAAGACCGGCGTCGCGCTGATCGTGCTGCAGGTCGCCATCACGCTCGCCGTGGTGTGCAACAGCGTCTTCATCATCCTCGAGCGCGCCGAGCGCGTCGGCAAGCCGAGCGGCATGGACGAAGCGAACACGTTCCTGATCGGCAGCCTGGGCTTCACGCGCGACTACGACCTCACGGGTTCGATCCGACAGGACCTCGACCTCATCCGCAGCTTGCCGGGCGTCGTCGGCGCGACGACGACGAACTCGGTGCCGATGAGCTGGGGTGGCTGGGGCACGGGCGTCGATACGCAGCCGATGGACCCGAGCGGCGAGCGGCGCGCGAAGGGTACGGCGGTCTACATGGGCGACGAGCAGGCGCTCGACGCGTTCGGCGTGAAGCTCGTCGCGGGACGCGCGTTCACGCCCGAGGACGTCGTCGACCAGACGCAGGAAGGCGGCTTCACCGCGAAGTCGATCATCGTGACCGAGCCGCTCGCGAAGGCGCTGTTCCCCGAAGGCAGCGCCGTCGGCAAGCAGGTCTACGGCTTCGCGAACGACAACGGCCTCGTCACGATCGTCGGCGTCGTCGAGCACATGCAGAAGCCGTGGCCGACCTCGCGCGACGTCGATTTCTCGACGCTCGTGCCGTTGCGCGACGCCGACGGAAGCTCCGCGCGATACCTCGTCCGCACCGAGCCCGGCCAGCGGGACGCGATCATGAAGCAGGTCGAGGAGAAGCTGCTCGCCGCGAACCCGAGCCGCATCGTGCGCGACGCGCGCACGATCGAGTCGATCCGCGTCGAGGCATACCGCGGCGACCGCGCGATGATGACGATCCTGATTTCCGTGATGGCCGCGCTGCTGCTCGTCACGGGCGCGGGGATCGTCGGGCTCGCGAGCTTCTGGGTGACGCGCCGGATCAAGCAGATCGGCACGCGCCGCGCGCTCGGCGCGCGCCGCTTCAACATCCGCAGCTACTTCCAGACCGAGAACGGCCTGATGGTCGGCATGGGCGTCGTGCTCGGGGTGCTGCTGACCTACGGCTTCAACATCTGGCTGATGCAGAACTACGACGCCGAACGGCTGCCGTGGTTCTACCTGCCGATCGGCGCGCTCGCGGTGTTCGGGCTCGGGCAGCTCGCGGTGTTCGGGCCGGCGCGGCGCGCGTCGCAGGTCTCGCCGGCGGTCGCGACGCGCACGGCGTAGTCCGGTTCGCGGTTCGCGGTTCGCGGTTCGCGGTTCGCGGTTACGCTCTCGACGCCGAGGGCT
>DATLNY010000438.1:0-2911 GCA_035536495.1 Candidatus Saccharimonadia bacterium
GTCGGCTAGAGCGCCGACGGAGTCGTCGCGCGCAAGCTGGCCGGCAGTACTGCACCACCCCTCGGGGCGTCATCCCGGCGTAGGCCGGGATCCAGCGACTTGCGGTCGCGCGCCACGAGGCACTGGGTCCCGGCCTTCGCCGGGATGACGCCACTTTTTTTCGAGACGGAGCCGCGCTCCCGGTGTTGTCGCTGATGGAACTCACACAGATCAAACGCATCGTCGAAGCCGCGCTGTTCGCGGCAGGCCAGCCGCTGTCGCTCGTGCAGCTGCACGCGGTATTCGCCGAGAACGAGCTCGTCGGCAGCGACGCGGTCGCGCAGGCGCTCGCCGAGCTCGCGGACGACTTCGCCGGGCGCGGCGTCGAGCTCGTCGAGGTCGCGTCGGGCTTCCGCTTCCAGGTGCGCCAGGACGTGCATCCGTTCGTCGCGAGGCTGTGGACCGAGCGGCAGACGCGCTACTCGCGCGCGCTGCTCGAGACGCTCGCGCTCGTCGCGTACCGGCAGCCGATCACGCGCGCCGAGATCGAGCAGATCCGCGGCGTCGCGGTCTCGACCAACATCATCCGCACGCTCGAGGAACGCGAGTGGATCCGCGTCGTCGGGCACCGCGACGTGCCGGGCAAGCCCGCGCTGTTCGGCACGACGCGCCAGTTCCTCGACTATTTCAACCTGCGCAGCCTCGACCAGCTGCCACCGCTCGCCGAGATCCGCGACATCGAGGACCTCGAGCCGCAGCTCGAGCTGCCGTCGGCGGCGCCGTTCGACGTCGCACCGGTCGAAGGCGACAACGTCATCCCGATCTCCGCGCACGTCGCGATCGCGCACGCGCAGGGGAACACCTCCGAAACGCCGGCATCCGGCAAGGCGCGCGACGACGCGTCGGAAGAGCATTCCGCATGAGCCTCGAAAAGAACCGCAGCAAGCTGACACTCAATCGCGACAACCGCACCGAGGGGCCCGCGATCGAGGAGCGACTGCACAAGGTGCTCGCGAACGCCGGGCTCGGCTCGCGCCGCATGCTCGAGGAGCGGATCGAGGCCGGCGAAGTTCGCGCGAACGGCGAGACCGCGACGCTCGGCTCGAGCGTGCGCGTCGGCGACCGCGTCGAGATCGACGGCAAGGCGTTCATGACGGTCGCGAGCGAGCCCGAGGAAGTCGAGCTCCTGATCTATCACAAGCCCGAGGGCGAAGTGACGACGCACGACGATCCCGAAGGCCGCCCGACGGTGTTCGAGAAGCTGCCGCGGCTCAAGGGCGCGCGCTGGGTCTCGGTCGGCCGGCTCGACATCAACACGACGGGCCTGCTGCTCGTGACGACCGACGGCGAGCTCGCGAACGCGCTGATGCATCCGTCGCGCGAGGTCGAGCGCGAGTACGTCTGCCGCATCCACGGCACCGTCGAGCCCGATGTGCTCGAGCAGCTCAAGCGCGGCGTCGAGCTCGACGACGGTCCGGCGCGCTTCGACGAGATCGCCGTCATCAATCTCGGCGAGAGCCATTCGTGGTTCCGCGTGCTCGTGCGCGAGGGCCGCAATCGCGAGGTCCGGCGCATCTGGGAGGCGGTCGGCCTGCAGGTCAGCCGCCTGAAGCGCATCCGCTACGGCTCGATCGAGCTGCCACGCGACCTGCGACGCGGCCACCATCGCGCGCTCGACGCCGACCAGGTGCTCGCGCTGCGGCGCGAGCTCGGCCTCGGCGACGTACCGCAGGCGCTGACGCTGCAGCCGGTCATCGGCGTGCGACGCGCCGCGAAAAGCACCGAGTTCCGGCCGGACCAGCGCAGCGTCCGCGCTTGGTCGAGTGGTCATGGCGACGAAGCGCGCGAGATCCGCGCGTTCGACAACGTGCGCGACGACTCGCCGCGCAGTCGCAAGAGCGGCCGCAAGCCGAAGGGCGGCGGGCGGCCGATGCACGGCGGCGGCGCATCGCATCAATTCGCGCCGACCGCGCCGGGCGGCGTTCCGCCGCGGCAGCGCCGCCGTTTCGGCGCGACCGGCCCGCGGCCCGGCGAAGCCTGGACCCCGAACACCGAAACGCTGCGCACGATGACCGCGAACGAGCGTGGCCCGAGCGGGATGCGACGAGGACCCGGTGGGCCCGGCCAGAAACGAGGACCCGGCGGCCCGCGTCCCGCGCGCGCCGCGGAGCCCTACGGTTCGGAACGCGGTCCGGTCGGACCCGGTGGCAACCGCGCGGGGCCGCGTGGCCCGGGCGGCGGACCAGGTCGCGGCCCGGACGGTCCGGGTCGAGGGCCCGGGGCGCCGGGCCGGGGACCGGGCGGCCCGGGGCGCAACGCAGGTGGCCCGGGACGGGGTCCCGGGGGGCCGGGTCGCGGACCCGGCGGTCCTGGTCGCGGACCCGGCGGCGCGGGACGTGGCGCTGAGGGCCGGGGACCCGGCGGGCCTCGCGGGCCCGGGGGCGACGCGCGCAAGGGCGGCGCGCGCGGCAACGCACAACCCTTCGGTTTCCCGTCCGATCACGCCTACGCGCAGCAGCGGCACCACGATTCCTACGGCAACGGCAACAAGCCGGCCGGTCCGGCCAATGCGGCGCCCGGTGCGCCGCGGCGAGGGCGTGGAAGGAATCGCCCGAAACCCTGACGCGCGGATCTGTGCCTAAAAAAAACCGGGCCGCGAGGCCCGGTTTTTTCATGCACGGTGATCGATGCCGGGTCAGTCGTCGAGGTCGAGCGCGCTGCGCGTCTTCTGGCGGCGGCGCGACTCCTTCGCGTCGTATTCGGCTTCACAGTTGTTCTGCTGGACCATGACGCACGACAGATAATCGGTGATCTCGACGAGCGCGGCACGGATCGCCTTGCCGGCCGGCGTGTTCTTCTGCTGCGAGAGCGCGCCGCCGAAGCCACCGCGCGAAATGCCGACGCTGACGCCGCCGCCCTTCGCGTTGCCCTC
>DATLNY010000439.1:0-5333 GCA_035536495.1 Candidatus Saccharimonadia bacterium
GACAGACGAATCGTCATGCGCGTAGCGCGCTTCGAGCGCGAGCGCCGCGAGCGTAGAGACCGGCACGACCGGGCGGTCGAGGCCGAGTGCAAGCCCCTGCGCGATCGAGATCGCGAGCCTCACGCCGGTGAACGCGCCGGGACCGCGACCGACGGCGATCGCATCGATCGCGCCGCGCGCAAGCCCCGCTTCGGCGAGCACCTGCTCGATCATCGGCAGCACGAGCTCGGCGTGGCGGCGCGGCGCGAGCTCGTGGCGCTGCACGATCGTCTGCCCCGACACGAGCGCGACGGAGCACGCTTCGGTCGCGGTTTCGATCGCGAGCAGGTTCACGACGCGACGAGCGGTTGCGTGACGGCCGCCACGTCGATCGCGAACGCGTAGGTCGTCACGCAGGAACCGCCGCTTCGGCGACGCGCTCGACTTCGAAGAACCGCTGCACGTCCGCGAGCTCGCGCGTGACCGGCATCCGGGGCAGGCACGCGAGGAACAGCCTGCCGTAGCTCGCGCTGTACAGGCGCGGGTCGCACAGCATCAGCACGCCGCGGTCGTCGAAATCGCGGATCAGTCGACCCATGCCCTGCTTCAGCGCGATCGCGGCGGCCGGGATCTGATGCTCGGCAAAGGGATTTCCGCCGGCCTCACGTACGGCCGCGAGGCGGGCCTCGAGCACCGGATCGTCGGGTGCGGCGAACGGCAGCTTGTCGATCGCGACGAGCGAGAGCGCCTCGCCGCGCACATCGACGCCTTCCCAGAAGCTCGCGGCGCCGAGCAGCACGCCGTTGCCCGACGCGCGGAAGCGCTCGAGCAGCAGCGCGCGCGGCGCGGTGCCCTGCACGAACAGCGGGTAAGGCAGGTCGGCGAGACGCTCGGCGGCGCGCTTCAGCGCACGGTGCGACGTGAACAGCAGGAACGCGCGGCCGCGCGACGCCGCGAGCGCGGGCCGCACGACGTCGATGACGCGGTCGGTGTAGTCGGGCGCGCTCGGCATCGGCAGCCCGCGCGGCACGTAGCCGAGCGCGTTGCGCTCGAAGTCGAACGGGCTCGGCAACAGCAGCGTGCGCGGCTCGTCGAGGCCCATCTGGCGCATGAAGTGCTCGAAGCGCCCCGCGACCGACAGCGTCGCGGAGGTGAAGATCCACGCCGCGCGCGACTGGGCGCGGAACGCGCGCAGTGGCTCGGAGACGTCGAGCGGCGTCGCCGACAGCACGAAGCCACGCTCGGAGAGCTCGTACCACTGCACCCAGCCCGACTCGACCGGCGCGCGCAGCGTCGACAGCCGCGCCGCGAGCTCGTCGGCGCGCGCCGCGCACGCGTCGAGCCCCTCGCTGCGCTGCTCCATGCCGGCGAGCGCGCGCTGCACGTCGGCGAGCGCCTCGTCGAGTTGCGCGAGCGCCGCTTCGACTGCGCCGAGCTCGCGCGCGCGCGGCCAGACGCCGCGCTTCGCGAGCGGGTCGAGCGCGAGCCGCAGCGATCGCACCGCGGGCTCGAGCGGCCGTCCGATCGCGTCGAGCGCTGCGCGCGCGCCCGTGACCTCGGCCGCCTCGCGCAGCGCATCGGCCTCGAGCTCGGCGAGCTGGCGCGACGACAGCGCGATCGAGAAAAACTGTCCCGCGAGCTCGGGGACCTGGTGGGCCTCGTCGAGCACGAACGCATGCGCGCCGGGGAGGATCTCGCCGAAGCCGTCGCGCTTGATCGCGAGATCCGCGAACAAAAGATGATGGTTGACGACGACGACGTCGGCCTCCTGCGCCGCGCGCCGCGCCGCGACGACGAAGCAGTCGCCGAACGACGGGCATTCGGACCCGAGGCAGTTCTCGGTCGTCGAGGTCACGCGCGGCCATAGCGGTGAATCCTCGGGCACGCTCTCGATCTGCGCGATGTCGCCCGACTTCGTGCGCGCAGCCCAGGTGCGGATGCGCTGCAATGCCGCGGCGTCGGCGCGCGATCCGAGCAGGCCCTCGCCGACCGTGCGCTCGAGCCGATGCCGGCAGAGGTAGTTCGCGCGGCCCTTCAGCAGCGCCGTCGAGACGCGCGCGCCGAGCATTTCGCGCACGCGCGGCAGGTCGCGGTGGAACAGCTGGTCCTGCAGCGTCTTCGTGCCGGTCGAGATGATGACGCGCTTGCCCGACAGCAGCGCCGGCACGAGGTACGCGAACGTCTTGCCGGTGCCGGTTCCGGCCTCGACGACGAGCTCGCCAGTGTCGGCGATCGTTTCCTCGACCGCGGTCGCCATGCGCTGCTGCACGTCGCGCGGCGCGAAGCCCGCGCCGCCCTGCGCGAACGGCCCGCGGGCGCCGAGCGCGCGCGCGGAGTCGCTGTCGAGTTCCTCGTTGCTCACGTCGGCATTGTAGGCGACCCGCTGCGCGGGGCACCGTCCCCTCGAGCGAGGGGGGAAAGCGCTTACATCCGGACGGGTGGCTTGACCTGGCAGCCTGCGACCTGCGCGCTCGCGGTCGACGCGCCCGGCGCGTCGCCGCGTTCGGTCCGCGCGGCCTTGATCGTGAGCCAGTTGCGCACGCAGATCTCGCCGAGCCGCGGCCCGAGATCGTAGGAGCGCTGCGCGATGCGCTCCGCGTCGCGCCACGACGCGGTCGCGAGTGCGAGCTCGGCGCGCCATTGCAGCAGCGCGGGATCACCGGGATGCAGCACGAGCGCGCGGTCGAGCGTCGCGGCGGCGGCTTCGAGCTCGCCGCGCATTTCCGCGCTGCGCGCGGATGCCCGCAGGTCCGCGAGCTCGGGATCGACGAGTGGCACGACCTCGACCGCGGAGGGCACCTGCGCCGCTTCGGAACGAACGTGCGAGACCCAGTCGCGCGTGACGAGCTTCTGCTGCTTCGGCGGCGGGGGCTCGGTGCTCGAACACGCTACGCACAGCGCGGCGGCGACGATGAGGCACGGGATCCCGGCCTTCGCCGGGATGACGCCCCTGGGTGGAGGCGCGCCCGCGGCGGTCGGGACGTCGCGCGTGGTCGGGACGTCGCGCGTGGTCGGGACGTCGCGCGTGGTCGGGACGTCGCGCGTGGTCGGGACGACGCGCATCGGCAACTCAGTCTTCGTCTTCGTCATCATCGTCATCACGTCTGAACCAGTCGCGGAAGCGGCGGCGGCGCGGGCGTTCGCGGGCCTCGCGCTCGTTTTCGTAGCGGCGTGAATCGCGTTCGCGCATCGCCTCTTCGTAGGCCCGCTCCTCCTCGGACTGCCGCTCGTCCGATCGGTAACGCTCTTCGGACCCGTAGCGCTCGTCGGACCCGTACCGCTCGTATCGCTCGTACTGCTCTTCGTCGCCGTCACGCGCCGCCCACCAGTCGAGCTCGCCGCAGTTTTCGACCCCGATCGGCTCGAAGCCGCGTGCGAACGGCAACTGGCGCGCGCCGTAGCAATCCGCATCGACGCTACGGCCGAGCTCGGTGTTTACCCACGCGAGCTGCGGGTTGTCGCCGACGTCCAGCTTCAGAGGTGAGGTCGGGAGCTTCGCGAACAAGGCGGCCCACACTCGCAGCGCGCCGGTCGCACCGAAGAGGCCGGTCTGCGTATTGTCGTCCGCGCCGATCCACACGACGCCGAGGTGCGTGCCGGTGTAACCCGCGAACCACGAGTCGCGCTGGTCGTTGCTCGTGCCGGTCTTGCCGGCGACGGCGAGGTGGCCGAGGCCCAGTCCGCCGAGCGCCTTGCCCGTGCCACTGCGCCCGGCCTCCTGCAGCGCGAATCCGACGAGCCGCGACGCCGCGACGAGCTCGCCCTGCGCCAGCGGATGCTCGTAGCGCGTCAGCGACCGGCCGTCGGACGCGAGCACCGCCTCGAGCGCCGACAACGGCTGCGGGCGTCCATCGGACGCGAGGTACTGGTAGGCCTGCGCGACCTGGTACGGCGAAAGGTCGACTGCGCCGAGCAGTAGCGACGGATGCGGCGGCACCGCAGATCCCGGGATCAGCGCCTCGAGCACGCGCGCGACCTTGCGCACGTCGACCTCGAGGCCGAGCCGCACGGTCGCCAGGTTGTACGAGCGCGCGAGCGCATCGACGAGCAGCACGCGGCCGTGCTCGACCTGGTCGACGTTCGCGGGCTTCCACACCTGCCCGTTCGGCAGCTTGAGCCCGATCGCGCGGTCTTCGAGGCGCGACGCGAGCGACCACTGCTTCGGCTGCGCGAGCGCGACGAGGTAGACGAAGGGCTTCACGAGCGAGCCGATCGGGCGCGCGGCGTTGAGCGCGCGGTTGAACCCGGGCTTGTCGGGGTCGCGCCCGCCGACGAACGCCTCGATCGCGCCGGTCTGCGCGTTCGTGACGACGACGGCGGCCTCGAGCTTCGTCGCGTTCCTGCCCATCGCCTTCATGCGCTCGACGACGGCCGCCTCGGCGTAGTACTGCGCCGAAGGCGACAGCGTCGTCAGGATCGCGAGCCCGTCGGACGACAGCGACGCATCGGGGAAGTCGCTGCGGATCTGCGCGCGCACGAGCTCGACGAACGCCGGATAGCGGTTGCGCGGCAGCGCGCCGCGCGCCGACACCGCGAGTGGCGCCTTCGTCGCGGCCGCGCGGTCGAACGCGTTGATGAGGCCCGTGTCCTCCATCACCTTCAGCACGACGTCGCGACGCGCGCGCGCGCGCTCGGGATATCGCCGCGGGTCGTACAGCGACGGGCCCTGCACCATCCCGACGAGCAGCGCGATGTCGGGCGCGGACAGCGTCGAGAGCTCGCGCCCGAAATGGAACTCGGACGCCGCGGCGAACCCGTGGACGGCCTGCGCGCCCTGCTGGCCGAGGTAGACCTCGTTGAGGTACGCCTCGAGGATGCGCTGCTTCGAATAGCGCGCTTCGATCAGGAGCGCGAGCGCTGCCTCGTTGGCCTTGCGCGCGAACGTCTGCGCGCGCGACAGGAACAGGTTGCGCACGAGCTGCTGCGTCAGCGTCGAGCCGCCCTGCACGACCTCGCCGGCGGTGAAGTTGACCCACGCCGCGCGCACGATCGCGAGCGGGTTGATGCCGATGTGGTGCTTGAAGTCGCGGTCCTCGACCGCCTGCAGCGTCGCGATCAACAGCGGCGGCACGTCCTCCGCGCGCACGAGCCGGCGCTCCTCCTGCTTCGGGCCGTAGAGCGTCGCGATCCTCGCGGGATCGAGCCACGCACGCTCGAGCTTCGCGCCACTCGCCGCATCGGCGAGCGTCGCGATGCGGCCCTGCCTTACCGTCACGACGTAGCGTCGCGCGGGCTCGGCGCCGTGCGCGCCGCGGAACGCGCGCGCCGAGATCGTGAACTTCGATCCGGCGCGCGCGTAGCTCCCGTTCTGGATCGCGTCGGGCGTCGCGCGATAGCGCGATGCCTCGAGCTCG
>DATLNY010000440.1:0-2194 GCA_035536495.1 Candidatus Saccharimonadia bacterium
CGTCGAGCTTCTGCGAAGCGGCCGCGATCTCCGTGCGGTTCGAGTCGAGCGACAGCCCGATGCGAACGCCGCCGAGCTTTTCGTTGCCGAGGAACATCGGCTGCGTGACGTCGACGAGCTCTGCGTCGTCCTGCACGAGCAGTTCGGTCGCATTGCGCGCCTCGAGGGCGAAGCGGTCGGTCATCGGAAGGCCGAACGCCGCGATGTCGGTCGAGCCGTCGTGCAGGATCTTGCCCTGTGCGTCGAACACGACGACGTAGCGGATGTCGGGCTGCTGCAGCGCCGAGCGCGCGATCACGCCGATCGCCTGCAGGTCGACGAAATAGACCGGGTTCGCGAGCGCGTCGGCGAGCAGCGCGGTGATCGCGGCGCCGCGGCGCACGAGCGCCTCGTGGCCCTGGGCCTGCATCGATTGCGAAGAGACCTCGGCGAGCTCGCGGTACGCCTCGCTCTGCGCACGGTATCCCGCGTAGACGAACGCGAGGAAAAGCACGAGGCCGACCGCGAGCGCGACGAAGTACTTGCCCGCGAGGCCGAGCCGGAATCGGCTCACGACGAAGCCCCGCGCGCGGGGCGCCGCCGCTGCACCGAAAGCGTCATTCGACCTCCGCGCGGATCCGCGCGACGCCGTCGCGCAGCGTCGCGAGCGCGGCGCGCATCGGCTCGTTGAGCTCGAGGAACGCGGTGCTCTGGTAGTAGCTGCGCATCGATTGCGCGGCGGCGGGGTCGGAGCCCGCACCGACCAGCACGTCGCGCAGTCGCGCCTCGATCGCGGGATCGAGGTCGCCGCGCACGAGTTCGAGCGCGCGGGGCACGAACTCCGTGCGGTGGAACACGACGAGGTCGTCGCGGTAGCTCTCGGGCAGGCGCTCGAGGTTGCGCCAGTCCTGGTCGCTGAATGCGCCCGCGTCGACGAGCCCCTTGTGGACCCAGGCCGAGATGTTGAGCTCCGAGCGCGCGAACACGAAGCCGACCATGTCCTTCGCCGGACGATCCGAAGGCGACGCGAGGATCGCGAGCGGCAGCCCCGCTTGCAGCAGCTCGCTTGCGGGCAGGAAATACGAGCTCGTCGATGCACCGCTCTGGAACGCGATCGAGCGGCCGCGCAGGTCCGCGAGCGTCGCGATACCGCTGTCGCGGCGCGAGAACAGCACGGACTGGTACGCGTTGGTACCGGCGCGCTCCGCGGCGAGCAGCAGGCGGGCGCTCGCGCGATCCTGCAGCGTCATCGCCGAACCGGCCGTTTCGGTCACCCAGTCGACCTTGCCGCGCTTCAAGTAGCTCACCATCTGCTGGCTGTCGCGCGCCATCAACACGCGCCCGCTGACGATGCCGACCTCCGCCATGTGCGGAACGACGTAGTCGAGCATCGCGCGCAGTCGCTCGTAATCGACCTTCGGGTTGTCCGAGACGCGGCCGAGCACGAGCTCGTTGCCGCGCCGGTCCGACGCGGCCGCGGCGTCCGATGGCGTCGTCGCGGCGAGTGCGGGCCACACGACGGCCGCGCAGGCGCCGGCGCAGAGCGCCAGGACCATCCGTGCGAACCGCAGCCGTGCCGCAGGCACCATCGTGCGCCGCCGATCCTTGTCGAAGAAGGGAATGGTCCGCCCGATGCGCCCCGGGCCGACGAACGTCATTGTAGTGGCCTCCCGGTGCCGCGCCAGCGCCGCTGCACCCTGCCGCGCGCAAGCCGCTGCACCGACATCAGGACGACCCGGACCGGGAACTGTCCCCTGATGGGCCCGGCTCGCACGCGGCGCCCGCGAGGCGCGCCATCCGTTCGGCGTCGGCGAGGATGCCGCGCAGGATCATGACCTCGCGTTCGGACAGCGCGGCACGGAAATACAGGCGCCGGAGCCGGCGCATGATCGTCGCGGGCGAGCGGCCCTTGAAGAAGTCGATCGCCGCGAGCGCGCGCTCGAGGTGGCCGAACAGTCCCTCGAGCTCCCGCGCGGTCGCCGGTCGTTCGACGGGATCGCGCACGGGGGCGTCCGCGACGCTCGCCGCGAGCGCGGCAAGGCGCAGCTCGTAGGCGAGGACCTGCACCGCGGCGGCGAGATTGAGCGAGCCGTAGTCCGGATCGCTCGGGATGTGGACCGCCGCGTGGCAGCGCAGCAGCTCGTCGTTGCTGAGGCCGACGCGCTCGTTGCCGAACACGAGCGCGGCCTCCCCGGCATCGGCCTGCACGAGGAGT
>DATLNY010000441.1:0-15854 GCA_035536495.1 Candidatus Saccharimonadia bacterium
CCGCGGCAACCAGACGTTCGCGACGTTCGATCACCTCGGCCTCACCGGCGTGATCGGGCATCCGTTCCTGCTCGGCAACCTGCTGATCTATGCGGGCGAGGAAAGCCGCACCGGCGTCGCGACCTACGATCTTTCCGATCCCGCCAACCCCGTGCTGCTCGACGTGCTGCGCTCGGGCGGTGCGGGCGGCTACTGGCCGGAGCTGTGGGCCGGTGGCGGGCGGCTCTACATCGTTTTTCCGTACCGGCTCGACGGCAACGGATTCCGCATCGTCGACGCGACCGATCCGACCGACCTGCGCTTCGTCGCGGACCGTCCGCTCGCCGGCGCGACCGCGCAGTACGCGCAGTTCCAGGACGAGTACGGCTTCATCGGCGACCACAAGATCGACATGCGCTCGTTGCAGTCGGTGCTGTTCTTCGACGGCGCCAACGTTCAGCGCACGAGCGATCCGGGTCGCGGCATCGACATCAGCCAGTTCGCGCTGCCGCTCGGCAACCTGCTCGTCACGGGCGGCATCGGTCCGAACCAGGGCATGGCGATCTGGGCGCACCAGGCCGAGCCGGACACGCGCGGTCCGTCGGTCGCGTACCACATTCCGCGCGCGGGCCAGACGGGTTATCCGGTCGGTGCGCCGATCAGCCTCATCGTGCACGAGACGCTCGACAGCCGCTCGGTCGCCGCAGGCACGACGCTCATCGTGCGTCCGATCGGCGGCAGCGCGATCGCAGGCGCCGTCACGCTCGCGTTCGACGACATCATCACGTTCACGCCGACGCAGCCGCTCGCATCGGACACGACCTACGAAGTGATCGTGCCGGCGGGCGGTATCCGCGATGCCGTCGGCAACGGTGCGGTCGAGCATCGCTTCACGTTCTCGACCGGCAACACGCTCGCGGGGAACGCGCCGCCGCGCGTCCTGTCGGTGTCGACCTCGACGCATCCGGCGCGACCGGGGGAGGGCGTCGCGATCGTCGCCGCGGCGAGCGATCCCGAGAGCGGGCCGCTCGAGTACCGCTTCGATTTCGGCGACGGCAGCGACGCGACGGACTGGTCGAGCGTAGACACCGCGATGCACGCATACGCCGCCGCGGGCCACTACACGATCGTCGGGCAGGTGCGCGACAACGGCGGCTCGATCGCGAGCGGTACCGTGCGCGCGACGGTCGTCGCGGCAATCACCGGGCCTCGTCCGCAGCACAGTGCGAACATCGTCTGCGATACGCCGAGGCGCCGCGTCTGGGCGATCGACCGCGACAACGGCCGTGTTGCCGAGCTCGACACCGACACGGCGACGCGGTTGCGCGACGCGGCCGTCTGCGCCGGGCCGCGCAGCATCGCCCGCGCAGCCGGCGGGCAGTTGTGGATCGCGTGCGAGGGCGACGACACGCTGCGCGTGCTCGACGAAACGACGCTGGCGGAAATCGCGCGGATACCCGCCGGCTACGGCGCCGCGCCGGTCGCCGTCGTCGCAAGCGCGTCCGGCGATCGCGTCTACGCGGCGTTCGCGGGCCCGCGCCAGATCGTGCAGTACGAGGCCGCGACGCGGGCCGAGCTCGCGCGCATCACGCTCGAAGCATCGCCGCGCGCGCTTGCGCTGTCGGGCGACGGCAATACCCTGTTCGCGACGCGCTTCGTCTCGGACCTCGACGACGCGCGCGTTTGGCGCTTCGGCACCGCGCCGCTCGCCGCGAACGGCGGCACGACCATCGCGCGCTTCGGCGGTGCGCTCAATCCCGACACCTCCGCTACAGGACGCGGGGTCGCGAACCACCTTGCCGGTGTCGCGCTCGCGCCGCTGGACGGGTCGGTCTGGGTCGCCGCGAACAAGGCCAACACGGCCAAGGGACGCCTCGTCGGGGCGAACGCCGACCTCGGCGCCGACAGCACGGTGCGCAACCTGCTGGTCGGCATCGACCCCGCGACCTCCAGCGTGCGTCGCGCGATCGATCTCGACAACAGCGACTCCGCGAGCGCCGTCGCGTTTTCGCCGGACGGCGACTACGCGCTCGTCGCGCTTCAGGGCAACGACGAGATTGCCGTGCTCGACGCACTGACGCTCGGCACCGAAGCGGGTCTCGGTTCGATCGTCGGCCGCTTCGCGGTCGGCGCCGCGCCACAGGGACTCTGCGTCGATCCGACCACGCGCCGGACGTTCGTCAACAACTTCATCGGGCGCAGCGTGACGGTGCTCGAAACCGAGGCGCTGTTCACGCGCGGCGACTTGAGCTTCGCGCGCAGCGAGGTTGCGACCGGCACGACCGAGCGGCTCGCGCCGCAGGTGCTCACCGGCAAGCGCGTGTTCTATTTCGCCGGCGACCCGCGCATGAGCAGCGAGGGCTACATGAGCTGCGCGACGTGCCACGTCGACGGCGGCAGCGACGGACGGACCTGGGATTTCACCGGCCGCGACGAAGGCCTGCGCAATACGGTCGACCTGCGCGGACGGGCGGGCACGGCGCACGGCAACGTCCACTGGAGCGCGAACTTCGACGAGATCCAGGATTTCGAGCACGACATCCGCAACGCGTTCGGCGGGTTCGGCTTCCTTGCCCCGTCCGACTACGCGGCGACGATCGATCCGCTCGGCGCACCGAAGGCGGGGCGCAGCGCCGAGCTCGACGCGCTCGCGGCCTTCGTGACGTCCCTCGGCGCGGATTCCGTTCCGCGCAGCCCGCATCGCGCGAGCGACGGCGCGCTGACGGCTGCCGGCGTGCGCGGGCGCGCGGTGTTCGAGTCGGCGGCGTGCGGGTCCTGCCATGCCGGCACGCGGCTGACCGACAGCACGAGCGGCACGAACGCGACGCTGCGCGACGTCGGCACGCTGCGCACGACCTCGGGCCGCCGGCTCGGCGCGACGCTGTCCGGCATCGACACGCCGACGCTCGCGGGCCTTTGGTCGACCGCGCCGTTTCTCCACGACGGTTCCGCCGCGACCCTGGCCGACGTGTTCCGCGCGAGCGGTGGCCGCGTGTTGCCGGCCGAATCGGGCGCGGAACGCAACGGGGCGACGGAAGCGAGCATCGCGAACAACTTCAACACGATCGTCAACAACGACGACACGGTGCGCGATCGCGCCTACGTCATCTTCGGGGGAATCGGCTCTGCGGTCGACTTCGCCGCGATCGACGGGGGTGCCGGCGGCACTGGCGCGATCGAGCTGCGCTACAGCGCGACGGGCACGACGGCCGTCGAAGTGATCGTCAACAGCACGACGCACGCGCTGACGCTGCCGGCCAGCGGAAACATCCCCGGTTTCCGCCGCACCCGCTGGCGTACCGCGCGCATCGACGGGGTCGCGTGGCTCGCGGGCGCGACGAACAGCGTCACGGTGCGCGTCGCGGGCGGCAACGGGCTCGGGCTCGACGAGCTCACGGTATCGACGCCGGCGGAGCTTGCGAGCGCACAGCCGCATCGCTCGATCCTCGCGCGAGCCGCCGGCGACCGCGCCGACCTCGAGGCGTATCTCCTGCAGCTCGACGGCACGGAGCTCGGCACCACGGAGCCTTCCGACACGCTGTTCCGCTCCGGCTTCGAAGCGCTCGAATAGCCGCCGCTGCCGATCCGTCGCATCGCTGCCAGGCTGGCACTGGTCGAGCGTCCAGACTACCGGGTTCGCAACGCTGCGGAGTCGACCGGCGAGCACTGCGCGCGCCTGTCGCCGGTGAGGCACTGGACAGTCAGCACGCGTCTATCGCTTGCGAGGGAGTCGCAGTTCTCTCCGTTGTCAGCGGCGCCACGCTTTGCGCGTATCTCTGGTCAGCCGAGATCTGTCGGCGTCTAGAAGGACCGCGGTCATGGCAGGTTCGCCTGTTTGCACGGTTACGCCGGGACGCCTGGCGCTGCGCTGTGTCGCCTCCGGGCTGCTTCTGTCTGCCTCTGCGGTAGCCGGAGGCACGCCCGCGTCGGGCACAGCGGTGGTCCAGCCAAGGTACGGGATGAGTGGAGAGCGCCTGGAGCGCCGCTCCGCGCTGGACAGCACCGATGGCCGCTACCGCCTCGAGCCCCGCCTGCAACACATGCCGGACCCCGGGCAGCGCTACGGCGGACTGGTGCTGGAGGCAAAAGTGGCCGTTGCCGGCGCGACCGCATGCGCGGGCGTCGATGCGGTTTTCGCCAATGGTTTCGAGTAACCCACCCGGAGAAGAATCATGCGCACCTCGCTTCGCACCGTGACTTGCGTGGTCTTGCTGGCCGCGGCGCTCGTCGTCGCGCTGCCCGCCGTTGCATCCAGCTTCGTCTATCGCGGATCGCTCACCGACCAGGGGAAACCGGCGGAGGGCGAGTACGGATTCCGGCTGGCGTTCTACGACGCGGAGCTCGGCGGCAAGCTCCTGGCGCCCGCCACGACGCTCGACGGTGTTCGGGTGAGCAACGGGGCGTTCGATACCGAACTGGAGCTCGTCCCGTCGGTGCACATGCGCGACGTGGTCTGGCTGGAAGTCGAAGTACGGGATGCCGGAGGATCCTTCGCCTTGCTGTCGCAGCGCCAGCCGGTGCAACCCAAGGCTCTGGCGGCAGGCGTGTGCTGGGACACGACCGGAAACACCGGCAACACCGCTGCCACGAATTTCATCGGCAACATCGACAATGTTCCCCTCGTGCTGCGCACGAACAACGTGCAGGGCTTACGTCTCCAGCCCGGCGGGAGTTTCTTGGTGCCGAGCATCGTGAGTGGGTTCAGCGGCAACGCGATCCTGTCAAGCGCCAATGGAGCGGCCATTCTGGGTGGCGGCGGTACCGGCGCGACGAACATCGTCTGGGATAACAATTCCATCGTCCTTGGCGGTGCCAACAATCAGGCGGGCGCGAATGACGGCAACCCGGCCGGCAGCCATAGCGCTGCCGTACTTGGCGGGAACAATAATTTCGCCACGGACGTTGGCTCCGTTGCGATCGGTGGCGAATCAAACACTTCCTCCGGCGTCAACAGCGTTGCCATGGGCAGTAATGCCAAGGCGCTGCACGCCAGTACGTTTGTCTGGTCCGACGGCGACGGCACTGGCGGAAACTTCAGCTCCACCGGCGCCAACCAGTTCATCGTTCGCGCCACGGGGGGTGTCGGCATCAATACGAGGCCACCAGGCAGCGCTTTCGAGTTCAGTATCAAATCGACGGGCGGCAACTCGGACCTCGCGCTGTTCTCCAACAACAACAACAAGGGCATCCAGTTCACCGCCACGCCGGGCTTCGCCGGCGCGAACGACAGCGAATTCCTGATCGGCCAGGCGAACGGCACGAACTACACCGAGCGCCTTCGCATTAACGGCACTGGCGACTTGTCGATCACGGGCGACGACGCGTTCAAACCCGGTGGTGGCACCTGGACAGCGCCTTCGGACCGGCGCATCAAGCGCGACATTGCATCGATATCCGGCGCCATCGATACCCTGCTGCGGCTGCGCCCCGTCAGCTTTCACTACACCGACGCCTACCGCGCGCAACACGGCGACCTCGCCGACCGGCAATACCTCGGATTCGTTGCCCAGGAGTTCGCCGAGGTATTCCCCGATGCGGTGACCGAGAGCGGGCAAGCGCTGCCCGCGCTCGAAAAATCGCTCGCAGTCCCGGCCGGCAGTTCCATACTCGCGCTGGATTCCAACCCCGCGCTGATCACGGCGGTCGCGGCGGCGCAGGAACTGGCGGTGGCGTCCGATGCGCAGGCCGAACGCATCGAGCTGCTCGAGGCGGACAACGCGAAGTTGCGGCAACGCCTGGATCGAATCGAACGGCTACTCGAGCGACGGTGACGACAGCGCCGCGGTCGCGCCATCGTGTCCCGCTTGCTCGACCACCGACCAGCCGCGCCGCGCGAGTCCGCGCGCGGCGCGCGGCGACAGCTCGCCGGAAACGATCGCGAGCTTGTGCGCGACGCGCAATGCGGGCTGGTCGAAGAACGCGCGCGTCGCGCGGTTCCACTGCAGCCGATCGACCGCGAGCGGCAACACGAGATCTGGCCGGCCGCGCGTGTCGTCCGCGCGCGCGGACGAACGCGCCACGGGCGTCGTGCCGATCAGCTCGAGTGAGCGATGGTTCGTGTCCGGTGCCCAGCGGTCGAGCAGCCCGAGCGCATTGACGAGGTAGCGCGCCTCCACTTCGCCGCGCAGCGCAGTCGCGAGGTCGACGATCTCGTCGCAGCGCTCGCCGGGCTCGAGTGCTTCCAGCGCGTCGACGAGCGCGAGCTGCAACGTAGGGGTGAACGCGCCATTGCGAAGGAAGCGCCGGGTCTCGAGCGCGCTGCAGCCGATCGCGGCGAGGCGTTCGCCATTGCGCCGCGCAAGATCCTCCGGCGGCACCTGCCAGATGTGCTCGTGCACGTCCTTCGCGACGTCGAGCGCCGCGAGCACGCTGCCGGGCAGCTGCGCGAGCGCCGCGTCGGCGGCGGTCTGTCCGACTATTGCGGCCCAGGTCACGCGCTCCAGCTCGGCGCGCAGTCGGTCGTTCGTGCTGTACGGATCGACGCCGAGGCGTTGTGCCCAGCGTCGGCGCGTCGCATTGAAGGACAGCTCGCTGCGCAACTGGCGCTCGAGCTCACGGCCGGCCTTCGCAGCGAGCGATCGTGCCCCGCGTGCGTCCCGCGCCACGACGCCCGGGCGCGCGCTCGGCGCATCGTAGTGGTCGCCCGCGCCGGTCGCGGCATCACGCGCGCGGTCGGCGTACTTGCGCGCGCGCCCCGCGTATTTCGCCGCGCGCCGCTCGAAGAACGCGCGCACGCCGCGTGGCAGCGCCTTCAGCGTCGCGATCGGATGCCGCGCGATCGGGCCGAGCCGCTGTCCGTGCTCGTAGCCGCGCAGCCCGAACGCGCGCACGCCGATCTCCGGCGTGCCGAGCGCGGCGAGCGCGGCTTCGGCGGGGAGCTCCTCGACGCGGATCGCGAGCAACTCCTTCGAGTCGACGACGCGGCGGCCGGTTGTCGTGTGCAGCTCGAATCGCCACAGGTGTCCGACGACGCGCACGCACGGGTCGACCGTGTGCCACGGGCCGGACAGCAGCGCCGGCGCGAGCACGTCGGCGGCGGCATGGCAGCTTGGCTCGAGCGCGCTCGCCGGGGCCGAAGCCAGGGCGAGCGCGCCGAGCAGGACCCTCGCCCGCGTCACGCGGTCCGGCACGCCCCGCAGGACGCGCCTACGGTGTGCACGGAACGCCGCGTACCGACGTCACGCGCGAGATCGGCAGGGAGCCGCTGCCGAACGGGGCGACGAACGCGTAGTCGACGCGCGCCGTGTTGCATGTCAGCGCCGTCACGGTGAGCGTCCCGACGACCGGGTTCGTGATCAGTGCCGGATTGAAGTTCGGAATGAAGCGTCCGCCGGTCGTCCGCACGACGTTGACGGTCGCGGACTGGCCCGAGATCGGTCCCGCGCCGATCAGCCACATCTGCTCGCCGGTCGGCGTGAACACGTACCACGCGACGACGAGCCGGTCGCCGCTGAGCACTTCCATCTGGAAGCCGTGACCGATCTGGCTCGGGTTCGCCCAGCTGCCGGTCAGGCCGGCGACGGGGCCGGTCGCCTTGGGGTAGGGCGCTGCGGCGGTATCGGTCGGCAGCGCTTCGAGCGACTTCGCGTCGCGCGTGCCTCCGCGCACTTCCATGGCGGTCGACGAGCACGTGACGCCTGCAGCGAGCTCGGGCCGCCGCAGTGGCATCGTGCCCGCGCCGAACGGGGCGGGGAACGAGAACGTCAGCAGCCCGCTGTCGCAGGTGTCGAAGCGCAGCGTCATCTCGCCGAACGGCACGTTCGCGACGCTACCCGGGACGAACGCCGGCGGGAAACGGCCGCCCTGGGGCCGCAGCATCTGCATCGTGACACTGTTTCCCATCAGCGTGCCGACGCCGATCAGCCAGGTTTGCGAGCCATCGGGCGCGAACGTGTACCACGATGCGACGACGCGCTCGTCGGGCAGGTGCTCGACGAACAGGCCGTGGCCGTTCTGCGCGAGGTCGAACCACGCGCCGGTGACGTTCGTGCTCTGGAACGGGCTCGCGGATGCGACGACGTCGTCCTGCCCGCTCGCGCCGCCCGCCGCGATGTTTTCCGCACTCGTCGCGTACGCGAGCGCGCTGCAGTCGGGCGAGAACGCGACGAAGCTGCTCGCGCCGTTCGCGTTGCCGCCCCCCGGCGGTTGCGAGAGCTTGACGAGCACGCTGCTCGACAGGTCGCGCGCGAACACGTCGCGCGAGCCGTCGTCGCCCGCGACGAGGTTCGACGCGAGCGACTCGAACATCACGTACTGCCCGGTGCCGCAGGTGCTCGGGCGCTCGCTGTCGCCGTTGGCTTCCGCGCCGACGGTGCTGAGCGACACGCGCTGCAGCCCGAGGACGCGGCCGTCGGCCGAAAGCTCGGCGCGGAACACATCGCGGCGCCCGTTCGCATCGGCCGGGACGAGGTTCGACGCGGCCGAATCGAAGAACGCGTAGCGCCCGTCGCTCGACAGCACCGGATTGTTGCTGTCGCCGTTCGCCGCGCCGGTCGCGCCGACGCTCAGCGTCGTGCCCGCGCTGTTCTTGCTGCCGAGCGAATACGCGACGATGTCCATGCGCGCGCCGCGCATGACTTCGCACGCGACGCGGCCGCCCGCGGGGCGTGAACAGACGTTGACGCCGGGGCCTGCCTTCGCGCCCGCGCCGGCCGGAGCCGGTGCGCCTGCGTCGCTGAGCCGCGTCTTGTTGCCGGTCGCTACGTCGAACGCGAACACGTCCGCGACGCCGTTGGTATCGGCCTCGCCCGTGAGGTCGGTCGCTTCGGAGCGGAACACGATCGTGCCGCCGTCCTCGCTGACCTGCGGATTGCCGCTCGGGCCGTTGCCCGGCGCGCCCGTGGGTGTCGTCGAAACCGGGCGCGTGCGCAACTCGGACTTGTTGAACAGATGCACCTGTCCGCCCGTCACGGTCTTCGCGCTGCCGCCACTCGGCGCGAGGCCGGTGCCGAGCGTCAGTGCGACGCGGTTGCCGCCTCCGTCGACCGAGGCGTCGCCGGCGACCTGCGCCACCTGCTGGCCGGTCGCGGACACGCTGACGCGCAGCGTCTGGTTCGTCGTGAGGTCGCGCAGGAACACGTCCTGCGTTCCGTTCGTGTCGTTGCCGACAAGATTGCGCGCATTCGATTCGTACACGACCGCGCGGCCGTTCGAGGCAATCGAGGGACGCGTGCTCGCGCCGGTCGGTCGTTGCCCGTCGATCGTTGGATTCGCGAGCGCCACGGGGCGCAGCGCCGGCGGCGCGGGCGGCGTGCCGACAGTGATCGTGGCCTGCTGCGTCGTGGCGCCACCGTTGCCTTGGCACGTCAGCGCGAAGGTCTTCTGGCCAAACGAGCCGGCCGGGATCGATACGGTGAGCGAGCCGGACGGCGGGAGTTGCCCGGCCTGCGGCCACGCCGTGCCGGCGCCGCCGCTCGGCGTGCAGGAGCCGGCATTGCTCGCGGTCCAGGCGAGCACGACGCTGCCGCCGGCAGCGACGAACGTCGGCGTGGCCGAGAACGCGAGCACGGGCGCGGCTGTGGGCGCGGGCGATCCCTGGACCGTGATGCTGCCGTCGCGCACGACGCAGTTCGCGCTGTTCGGGCGGCAGTACGCCTGCGGCTGGAAGTTCGCGTCGATGCGGAATTCCAGCGGGTAAACCCGCGCCGCCGCGTTCGACGACACCCGGAACTGGACCTGGCACGTGGCCGTGGTGATCGGCGTGCCCTGCGGCAAACCGATGAAGATCCGGATGAAATTCGTGCCGCCGACATTGATCAGCGAACACTGCGCCGGGCCCGTCGGCGTGAGCGCGACCGCGGTGAACGCGTTGTTGTCGTACGCGACGTAATCGAGATTCTCGTAGGTGACACCGTCCCCCGTGAATGCGATCGCGACACTGATCGTCTGGCCGGGCGCGGCAGACACCTGTCCGATGCTCGAGACGAATTGCGCGGCTTGGGCGGTGGCGACGCCCGGTGCGAATGCAAGCGCGGTAGCGAACGCTGCCGCAGCCGCCAGGAACCAAGGACGCATGGCGTTCTCCCCTCGGGAACGATCGCCGCGGGCGTGCCCCGACCGGCGTCGCGCCGATCATAGTCCGAAGATCGTTACGCGACGATCAATTCCAGCTGCAGACCACCTTTCCGCAATTGCCCGACTCCATGAGGTCGAAGCCGCGCTGGAAGTCGTCGATGTGAACCTGGTGCGTCAGCACCTTGCCGAGCGGGAAGCCGGTCAGGACCATCTGCGTCATCTTGTACCAGGTCTCGTACATGCGCCGGCCGTAGATCCCGTGCAGCACGAGGCCCTTGAAGATGACCTTGTCCCAGTCGATGCCGGCGCCGTTCGGAAGCAGGCCCAGCAGTGCGATCCTGCCACCGTGGTACATCGCGTCGAGCATGTCGTTGAATGCACCTGGGTGCCCCGACATCTCGAGCCCGACGTCGAACCCCTCCATGTGCAGGTCCTTGACGACCTCCTTCAACGACTGCCGCGACACGTTGACGACGCGCGTCGCGCCCATGTCGGCGGCGAGCTTCAGGCGATAGTCGTTGACGTCGGTCACGACGACGTTGCGCGCGCCGACGTGCTTGCAGATCCCCGCCGCGATGATGCCGATCGGCCCCGCGCCCGTGATCAGCACGTCCTCGCCGATCAGGTCGAACTCGAGCGCGCAATGCGCGGCGTTGCCGTACGGGTCGAAGAACGCCGCGAGCTCGGACGGGATCTGGTCGGGTATCGGCCAGAGGTTCGCCGCCGGCATCGCGATGTATTCGGCGAACGCGCCGTGGCGCGTCACGCCGATGCCGATCGTGTGCGGGCACAGGTGCTGGCGCCCCGCGCGGCAGTTGCGGCAGACGCCGCAGACGATGTGGCCCTCGGCGCTGACGCGCTGCCCGAGCGTGTAGCCGCGCACGCCCGCGCCGATGTCGACGATGCGCCCGACGAACTCGTGCCCGATCACGAGCCCGGGCTTGATGACGCGCTGCGACCAGTCGTCCCACTTGTAGATGTGCAGGTCGGTGCCGCAGATCGCCGTCTTCTCGAGCTTGATCAGCACGTCGTTCGGGCCGATCTCCGGCACCGGCACCTGCTCCATCCAGATGCCCTTCGCGGCCTCGCGCTTGACGAGCGCCTTCATCATCTGCGGCATGGGAGCGTGGTTCCTGCGGCGAGGACGCGATTATAGGCGCGCGTGCGTCTGCGCCGGCAGCCGGCCGGCTCAGGCAGCGACGGGGAGCCGGTCCGTGCCTGCGATGAGACGTTCGCAGCGCTCGGGCGGCAGCGGCTTCGAGAACCAGTAGCCCTGCAGCAGGTCGACGCCGGCACGCGCGCAGAACGTGCCCTGCTCGTCGGTCTCGATCCCCTCCGCGACGACTTCGAGCTCGAGGCTGTGCGCGAGCGAGACCATCGCGCGCACGATCGCGGCGTCGCGCTCGAGGTTGTCGGGGTTCGCGATGAACGAGCGGTCGAGCTTGATGCGCTCGACCGGCAGCTTCTGCAGCTGCGCGAGCGAGGAGAAGCCGGTGCCGAAATCGTCGAGCGACGCGAAGATGCCCGCTTCGCGCAGCGACAGCAACGTGCGCGTCGCCTCCTCGACGTCGGCGAGCGCCGGCTGCTCGGTCAGCTCGAGGTGCAGCAGCGCCGGGTCGAGCTGCGCGGCGCCCACCGTCTCGAGCACGCGCTGCTCGTATGCGCCGTCGCGGAAGCTGTACGCCGTCACGTTGACCGACATCCACAGCGGCACCGACGAGTGCGCATTCCACGCCGCCGCCTGCCGGCACGCCTGCTCGAGCACCCATCGATCGAGCTCGCCCATGAGGCCGAGCTCCTCGATCGCCGGGAGGAACAGCGCGGGCGGCTGCAGCCCCCGATCGGGGTGGCGCCACCGCACGAGCGCCTCGAACCCGGCGAGCGCGTGGTCGTTCGCGCGCACGATCGGCTGGTACCACAGCACGAACTGATCCTGCGTCAGCGCATGCCGCAGCTCCATCTCGAGCGACAGGCGCGACTTCGCGCGGTCGCGCAGCTCGCTGTCGTAGAACACGAGCGGCCGGTCGACGCCTCGCGCGTGCCGCATCGCGAGGTCGGCGGCGCGGATGATCGCGACCGGCGTCTCGGCATCCTCGGGAAATTGCGCGATGCCGATCCGCGGCGTCAGGTTGACCTCGCGCGCGCCGACGCGCAGCGGCTCGTCGAACGCGCGCAGCACGCGCTGCGCGACCGCTTCGACCGCCTCGCGCGATGCGACCACCGGCAGCACGATCGCGAAGCGCTGGCCCTCGATCCGCGCGGGCGACGGCGTATCCGCCGGCAGCGCGCGCCGCAGGCGCTCCGCGAGGGCGACGAGCGCGCTGTCACCGGAGCCGACGCCGGTCGAGTTCGACAGTACCTCGATGCGATCGACGCCGAGCAGCAGCAGCGCGCCTGCGTGCCTCTGCTGCGCGGCCGCCGCCTGCGCATTGCCGAGCCATTCGCACAGCAGCCGTTCGCTCGCGAGGCCGGTCACCGCATCGAAGCGCGCGAGCCGCTCGAACTGCCGCATCATGTCCTCGGCGCGGACGCGCTCCTCGTCGAGCATCCAGATCGCGAGCGCGAAGCCGGCGAACACCAGCAGCAGCGGCTCGACGAGCCCGAGGTACGGTCCGATCGCGATGCTCCCGTCGACGAGGCTCTGCCAGACGAACAGCGTGAACAGCACGAGCTGCTGCGTGCCCCAGGCCCACAGCGCGAGGATCGCGGTGCGCATGCCGAGCCCGCGCAGCCAGCCGCGTTGCCGCAGCATCGCGATCGCGGTCAGCACCAGCGCGGTGCCGAGCAGCAGGTGCCGCCATCCGACGCGGACGTAGAGCCGCCGCAGCGCCGGCGCCGGTTCCTGCACGAACGCGAACGTCGCGAACAACGCGATGATCGCGGCTGCGGCGACGAGGATCCTGATCCAGCGGCGCTGGTCGCTCGCATGGCCCGCGAGCAGCGCGGCACCGAGCGTGATGAGGGCGACGCCCGCGTACGCCGCGAATTGCGAGACCAGGCTCAGCGCGAGCCGGCTGCCCGCGATGCTCGGAAGCTGTTCGGCCAGCACGATCGACAGCGCGCCGCTCGCGGTGTGCGTCGCGACGAGCGCGAAGCCCCAGGCCCAGCACGCGACGTGCGGGTGGCGGTAGTGGCGGTGATAGGCGTAGAAGATCGTCCCGAGCAGCAATGCCGCGAGGGCCTGCCCGATGTACAGCCACAACGACAGCGAATGCGGATCGAGCGGCGTAACGCGCACCCCTGGACGACGCAGCGTGCAGGATGCTAACACGCGGTCGCTGCACGAATTCCTGCGTCGCACCCACTAAGAACACCGCCCCGCCGCGAGCGCAACCGCACGATGATCGACGATCGCAGCGCCGCGATATTCCTGATGGGACCGACGGCATCGGGCAAGACTGCGCTCGCGCTCTCATGGGCGCAGCGGTACGGGCTGAAGCTCGTCAGCGTCGATTCGGCGCTCGTCTACCGCGGGCTCGACATCGGTGCGGCGAAGCCCGACGCAGCGACGCTGGCGCGCTTCCCGCACCGGCTCGTCGATATCTGCGAGCCCGAGGCGCCGTACTCGGCCGGCATGTTTCGCGCCGATGCGCTGCGCGCGATCGCCGAGATCAGCGCCGCGGGCGACGTGCCGCTGCTGGTCGGCGGCACGGGCCTTTATTTCCGCGCGCTCGCACAAGGGCTTTCGACGTTGCCGGTCGCAGATCGATCGGTGCGCGCAGCGCTCGAAGCCGAGGCAGCGGAGCTCGGCTGGCCGGTGCTGCATGCCCGCCTCGCACGCGTAGACCCGGCCTCGGCGGCGCGCATCCATCCGAACGATCCGCAGCGCATCCAGCGTGCGCTCGAAGTCGTCGCGGTGACGGGCCGCAGCTTGAGCGGCCAGCATGCGACGCCGCTCGCGCGGCCGCCCTGCCGCGTCCTGAAGCTCGCGCTGCTGCCCGTGGACCGGGCGCGCCTGCACGAGCGGATCGCCGATCGCTTCCGTGCGATGGTCGACCAGGGGCTGGTCGAGGAAGTGCGGGCGCTGCGCGAGCGAGCGGGGTTGACGGCGGATCACCCGGCGATGCGGGCCGTCGGCTACCGGCAGGCGTGGCAGCACCTCGACGGGGAGTTCGATCGCGACGAGCTCGTCTCGCGCGGGATCCATGCGACGCGGCAGCTCGCGAAGCGCCAGCTGACGTGGCTTCGATCCGAGTACGACGCGATCGGGTTCGACCCGGACGACGCGACGCGGCACGGGCGGATCGAGCAGCTGCTCGCCGGTTTCATCCGGCGATGAACGGCAGCAGCGCCGGGCGACCCCGGATTTTGTGCGGCGGCACAATAACTTGCTACAGTGATCACTGGCCGAAGGATCGGCATTGACAGGCTGGCGTGGAACGCCGCCCGCCGCGGTTTTCGCGGTGACAACCACATGTGTCGGACGATACGGAGAACAATATGTCCAAGGGCCAGTCGCTGCAGGATCCGTTCCTCAACGCGCTGCGGCGCGAACGCATCCCGGTCTCGATCTACCTCGTCAACGGCATCAAGCTGCAGGGCACGGTCGAGTCGTTCGACCAGTTCGTCGTGCTGCTGCGCAATACCGTCAGCCAGATGGTCTACAAGCACGCGATCTCGACGGTCGTGCCGGCGCGCAACGTGCGCGTCAGTGGCCCCGAGATGGGTCACGGGCCCGGCGAGATGACGGGCGAGGATTCACCGGCGGCGTGAGCGCCCCGGCCAGCAACCCACCGGGGTAAACGACGCTGTTCGACCGAGAGAAGCGAGGCGACCGCGCGCTGCTGGTGCAACCGCAGCGCTCGAAGGACGCCGACGGCGAGGCGCTCGCCGAATTCACCGAGCTCGCGCGCTCGGCCGGCGCGGAAGTGCTCGGCACGATCTCCGCACGCATCGACAAGCCGAACGCGCGTTTCTTCATCGGCACCGGCAAGGCCGACGAGGTCAAGGCAACGAAGGACGCGGTCGGTGCGGACCTCGTCATCGTCAACCACACGCTCTCGCCGGTGCAGGAGCGCAACCTCGAGAAGCTCATCGAGTGCCGGGTCGTCGACCGCACCGGGCTGATCCTCGACATCTTCGCGCAGCGCGCGCGCTCGCACGAAGGCAAGCTGCAGGTCGAGCTCGCGCAGTTGAAGCACATGTCGACGCGGCTGATCCGCGGCTGGACGCATCTCGAGCGCCAGCGCGGCGGCTCGATCGGCCTGCGCGGCCCCGGCGAGACGCAGCTCGAGACCGACCGGCGCCTGCTGCAGAAGCGGCTCGAGCAGCTCGAGAAGCGGCTCGAGAAGGTCGAGGTCCAGCGCACCCAGGCAAGGCGCGCGCGCATGCGTGGCGACGTGCCCGTCATCGCGCTCGTCGGCTACACGAATGCCGGCAAGTCGACGTTGTTCAACGCCCTGACGCAGTCGAGCGTCTATGCAGCCGACAAGCTGTTCGCGACGCTCGATCCGACCGTGCGCAAGCTGCCGGGCCTCGAAAGCGGCCAGGCCGTGCTCGCCGACACGGTCGGCTTCGTGCGCGACCTGCCGCACGACCTCGTCGCCGCGTTCCGCTCGACGCTGTCGGAAGCGCGCGATGCCGACCTGCTGCTGCACGTCGTCGACGCATCCGATCCGCATCGTGACGAGCGCATCGACGAAGTCCAGAAGGTGCTCGTCGAGATCGGTGCGGGCGAGATCCCGCAGGTCGAAGTCTGGAACAAGATCGACCTGATCGACGACGAGCAGCCGCGACGCGAGCTCTCCGAGGGCACCGGCCTGCAACGCGTCTTCCTGAGCGCGATGCGCGGCACCGGGCTCGAGTGGCTGCGCGAGGCGATCGACCGGCATTTCGCGCGCGAGCGCGTCCACCGCTGGATC
>DATLNY010000442.1:0-5879 GCA_035536495.1 Candidatus Saccharimonadia bacterium
CGCGCGGCCGGGCCGATGCGCTTCCACTCGTCCTGCGCGTGCCTGGCTTTCTCGAGCGCGTCGGGCAGCGGTGCGCGCGCGATCTCGCGGCGCAGGTTCGCGATGAGCTTGCGCTTCTCGACCTCGGCCTCGCCTGCGACCGCGGAGTTGAGCTCGTCGAAGCGGGCCAGCAGCGCGCGCAGCTTGCGGCCCTGGGCGGCGCGCGCGCGCGGATCGAGCTCGTCGAGGCGCTGCAGCGCGGCAACCACGCGGCGCCGCAGCGCAGGCGCGGAACGCGGATCGCTCTCGAGCCCGCGCTCGACTTCCGCGCCGAGCCCCACGACTTCCTCCTGCTTCTGGCCGCGCAGCTCGCGCCGCTTCTCGAAGTACTTGCGCGTCGGCGCGAGCGCGCGGTGGCACGCGCCGCGGAATCGCTTCGCGATCCCGCTGTCGGGCGCATCGGTCGCGATTGCCTCGCTTTCGTCGAGCCGCTGCCACGCGAGCTGCAGGTCCTTGACCTTCGCGGCGACCGCGTCGGGGTGCAGTCCGCTCGCAACCAGTGCATCGGCTTCCGAGCAGAGCCGCGAACGGACCTTGTTGTTCGAACAGTGCTGCCATCGCACGAGCTTGTCGTACGCCGTGTCGACGGACGTGATGCGCCCGGCCAGATCACGCGGCACGCTGCCGGACGCGGCGCGCGCCGACGCGAGCAGCGCGTGCGCGGGCCGCGCAGCAGCGAGCTTGCCGTCGGCGATCGCGAGCTCGAGCGCGGCGAGCGCATCGACCAGCGCGACGCGCTGCGCATCGCGTTCCGCGTCGCGCCGCTCGCGCTCGTGCGCGCGCTCGGCATCGCGGCGCTCGCGTTCCTGCGCGATCTCGCGCTGCTCGGCTTCGGCGCGTTCCGACGCGAGCGCTGCGGCCGCCGCCTCGGCGGGGTCCGCCTCGGGCTCCGTCGTGGCAACGCCCTCCGTTTCGAGCGCGGGTTCCGCCGGCACGCCGGTCTCGTCCGAGGCATCGCCGACGGGACCGGCGGCCTGCCGCGGCTCGAGCGCGGCGAAGTAGCCCTCGACACGCCGCACCATCGCTGCGTCCAGCCGGTCGCGCAACAGCGACCACTCCGCGGCGAGCGCCTCGCGCCTCGGGCCGGGATCGGCCGGGCGTTCGCGGCGGAACGCATCGAGCTGGTCGCAGATCGACAGCGCCCGCGCTCGCAGCGTCGCGGGATCGCCGGCCGCGAGCTTCAGTGACTCGAGCCGCTCGCGAGCGACGCGCGCGAGCAGCTTGTCGCTCTTGCGGACCGACTCGGCGACGCGCTCGAGCGGCGCCGGCGACTCGCTCCGCGACAACAACCAGAGCCGAATCGCGGGATCGGGATCACGCTGGCAGCGCTCGACGAGCAGCCCCGCACGCGTGATGCGCTCGAGCGCGACGCGGCGCAGCGCCGCTTCGGTCGCGTGCGCGGCGACGTGTGCGAGCACGTCCTGGTCGTCCTCCACGCGCAGCACGCGCTCGCGTTCGGCGGCGGCGCGCCCGGTCTCGACCAGCAGCTCCTTGTAGCGCAGCCGTGCCGCGTCCCGGACCGAGTCGTGCTCGTCGTGGCGCATGCGGTCGGCGAGCAGCGACAGGTCGTCGAGGCGCCGCAGCGCGGCGCGGCGCACGTCCGGCGAGGCGTCGTTTCGCACGAGCTCGGGCAGGCGCTCGCCGAGCTCGGCGAGCGTTGCGTGCGCGACGGCGCGCGCGCGTTCGGCCGCATCACGGCTTTCCCACCCGGGCTTGCGACGCAGGGGATTGATTTTCATCGGAACGGGGTCGTAGCGGCGCGGCCGCGATTTGTAGCATGTCCGCCTGCGCTGCGGGCCGATTTCCGGCGGCTCGTCGTCGCGACGGGGTGCGTGCATGACTTCCGTCCCATCGCAACCGGCGCCGTGGCTACTTACGCTCGCAGGGCTCGCTTCATCCCCCATTCTGCTCGTTCCGGCGATGCGATCGCCCCAGGAGGCTCCATGCTTACGAGGTCTTGGCTCGTCGCGGCGCTGCTCGCCGTCACCGCGCCGGGCGCTTCGGCGATCACCGCCGTCGAGCTCATCGACACGCACATCGAGGCGCGGGGGGGGCGCGAGAAGCTCCGCGCGATCGAGTCGCGCCACTCCACCGGCAAGATGATCTTCACGGGCGATAACGCGATCGAGCTCGGTCTCTCCGAAATCGTCACGCGCGATGGCCGGATCCGCAACGAAATATCGCTGCAGGGGATGAACGGTATCCAGGCTTACGACGGCACGGAGGCCTGGCAGATCTCGCCGTTCCAGGGCCGCAAGGATCCCGACAGGATGTCCGATGACGATGCGAAGGGACTGCTCGACTCGCTCGACATCGACGGGCCGCTCGTCGACTACCAGGCCAAGGGCCACGCCGTCAGCTACCTCGGCACCGAGGACGTCGACGGCACCGACGCGCACAAGCTGAAGCTCGTCGAGAAGGACGGCGACATCAAGTACATCTACCTCGATCCGGACTACTTCCTCGAGATCCGCGAGACCGTGCAGCGGAAAGTGCGCGGCGTCGAGCAGGAATACGAGTCCGACCTCGGCAACTACGAGCAGGTCGCCGGCGTCTACATGCCGTTCTCGATCGAATCGGGACCGAAGGGCGGCAACAAGAACCAGAAGATCGTGCTCGAGAAGGTCGAGGTCAACGCGGCCGTCGACGACGAGTCGTTCCATTTCCCGAAGACCGCCGCGAAGCCGGCCGCCGCGAACTGACCGAGGAACGAAGACCATGCGCATCACATTGATCGGCGCCGCGCTCGCGGCCGTGTGCTCGGCACACGCCGGCGCGGCCGAGCGGCCGGCTGCGCGATACGACTCCGGAACGCTGTCGGGGCTCGGCGCGCGCAACATCGGCTCGGCCGCGATGAGCGGGCGCATAGCCGCGCTGGACGCGCACCACGACGAAAACGGCCGCATCACGATCTATGTCGCCGCAGCCTCGGGCGGCGTCTGGAAGTCGAGCGACGGTGGTACGACGTTCAAGCCCGTGTTCGACAAGCAGCCGGTGCAGTCGATCGGCGCGATCGCGGTCGATCCGTCGAACTCGAAGAACATCTGGGTCGGCACCGGCGAGGCCTGGACGCGCAACAGCGTCTCGGTCGGCAACGGCATCTACAGGTCGAGCGACGCGGGCGAGACCTGGCAGCACGTCGGGCTGCCGCAGTCCGAGCGCGTCGCCGAGATCCTCGTGCACCCGCGCAACGGCAACGTCGTCTATGCGTGCGTCCCCGGCAAGCTGTGGAGTGACTCTTCCGAGCGCGGCCTCTACAAGACGAGCGACGGCGGTCGGTCCTGGGCGCACGTGCTGAAGGGACCGAACCTCTCGACCGGCTGCTCGAACCTCGCGCTCGACGCGAAGAATCCCGACACGGTCTATGCGTCGCTCTGGGACTTCCGCCGCAAGGGCTGGACGTTCCGCTCCGGCGGCGACGGCGCCGCCGCGACGAGCGGCTCGGGCATGTTCAAGTCGGTCGACGGCGGTCGCACGTGGTCGGAGCTCGGCCAGGGCGACAAGGGCTTCGGTCCGAAGCCCTATGGCCGCATCGGCATCGCGGTTGCGCCGTCGAACCCGGACCGCGTGTATGCGGTCGTCGAATCGACGCGCAGCGCGCTGTTCCGCTCCGACGACGGCGGCAAGACGTGGGAGGAAGGCGACCGCAGCCAGTCGATGGTCTGGCGGCCGTTCTACTTCGCGCACCTCGTCGTCGATCCGACCAATCCGGACCGGCTCTTCAAGTTCAACTACCACCTCATCACGTCGACCGACGGCGGCAAGAGCTTCTCGACCGTCACGGGCGGGACGCACGGCGACCACCACGACCTCTGGATCAATCCGAAGGATCCGAACCACGTCATCACCGGCGACGACGGCGGGCTCTGGATCTCGTACAACGGCGGCAACTACTGGGTGAAGAACGAGAACCTGCCGCTCTCGCAGTTCTATCACGTCAGCGTCGACGATCGTGACCCGTACCTCGTCTACGGCGGGATGCAGGACAACAGCTCGTGGGTCGGCCATTCGGCGTTTCCGGGCGGCATCACCAACCACCAGTGGGAGAACATGTACGGGGGCGACGGCTTCTGGATGTTCTCCGACCCGGCGGACCCCGATTACATCTACGCGGAATACCAGGGCGGCAACATTGCGCGCATCCACCGCACGACGCACGAGGCGCGCAGCATCCAGCCGACCGCGCGGCTCGGCGAGAAGCTGCGCTTCAACTGGAACGCGCCGATCCACCTGAGCCCGAACGAGAAGGGCACGATCTACATCGGCGCGCAGTACCTGTTCCGCTCGCGCGACCAGGGCGCGAGCTGGGACCGCATATCGCCCGACCTCACGACCAACGATCCGAGGAAGCAGCAGCAGGAGCAGTCCGGCGGCATCACGGTCGACAACTCGTCGGCCGAGATGCACACGACGATCTACTCGATCAGCGAGTCGCCGAAAAACGGCAAGGTCATCTGGGTCGGCACGGACGACGGCAACCTGCAGCTGACGCGCGACGGCGGCGGCAGCTGGAGCAACGTCGCCGGCAACGTGAGGAAGCTGCCGAAGCATTCGTGGGTGTCCTGGGTCGAGGCGAGCCGGCACGATGCGGCGACTGCCTACGTCGCATTCGATCGCCACATGGAAGGCGACACCGAGCCGCACGTGTTCGTCACGCGCGATTACGGCCGCACGTTCACGCGCATCGCGGGCGCCGCCCAGGGCATCCGCGGCTACGCGCACGTGATCCGCGAGGACACCGTCGCGCCGAACCTCCTGTTCCTCGGGACCGAGCTCGGATTGTGGATCTCGCCCGACGGCGGCCGGCGCTGGGCCGAGTTCAAGGGCGGCAACTTCCCGAGCGTCGCGGTGCGCGACCTCGTGATCCAGGAGCGCGAATCCGACCTCGTGCTCGGCACGCACGGCCGCGGCATCTGGATCGTCGACGACATCTCGCCGCTGCGCGCGCTGACCGACGACGTGCTCTCGAGTGACGCGGCATTCCTCGCAGCGCGCCCGATCGAGCAGAAGATCCAGGGGTCGGGCGGCTGGGCGAACGGCGACCAGATGTTCGTCGGCCCGAACCCGCCGGGCGGTGCGGTCATCACGTACTACCAGCCGACGCGGCACCTGTTCGGCAACATCAAGCTCGAGATCCTCGACGCAAGCGGCAAGGTCGTCGACGAGATCCCCGCGAGCAAGCGCCGCGGGATCAACCGCGTCAACTGGTCGATGCGCGTCAAGCCGCCGCGCGTCCCGCGCGCCGCGACCCTCGCGTATGCGGGCACGCAAGGCCCGCGCGTGCTGCCGGGCGTCTACACGGTGCGCCTCACCAAGGGCAAGGAAGTGCTCGAGACGAAGCTGCCGATCACGCTCGACGACCGCGCGACATATACGCTCGAGGATCGCAAGGCGCAATACGACGCCGCGATGCGCATGCACGCGCTGTTCGGCGAGATGAGCACGCTTTCCGACCGGATCCAGTTCGTGCAGCAGGCCGGCGGCCAGGTCGCGTCACAGCTGCCCGAGGGCGATCCGCTGCGCGCGGAGGCGACCGCGGTGTCGGCCAAGGCCGAGGCGATCCGCAAGAAGATCGTCGCGACGAAGGAGGGCGGCGCGATCACCGGGGAGGAGCGTCTGCGCGAGCATTCCGACAACCTCTACGGCGCGATCCTGTCCTGGGACGGGCGGCCCGGCGCGTACCACCTCGAGCGCATCGACGTGCTCGCGAAGGAGCTCGACGGCGTCGAGTCGGAGTTCGCAGCGCTCGAATCGGGCGAGCTCGCGCGCGTCAACGCGAAGCTCAAGGCGAAATCGCTCCCGGAGATCGTGGTTCCGCCGGCCGCCGCGGCGGCGGCCGA
>DATLNY010000443.1:0-3722 GCA_035536495.1 Candidatus Saccharimonadia bacterium
ACTTTCCGCAGGCGTGGACGGCATCAAGGCGGCAGAGGCCGTGGCGCTGTCGAGAGGGCAGTGACCCGGGTCGCGATGCCCGCAAAGCCGGATTCCGTTATGATCCGGCCCGTCGAAACCACCGAGGTGGCCCGCGAAAACCGCCGGCCGAGCGTGCGACATGAGGACGCGTACCTGACCGCATGAATCTGGCAGCCGGGCACCTCGAGGGGCGCTGCGGCGCCTTTTTTGTTGCCCGCGTTTCCACGAATCGAAGCGACGTTCCCATGATCCAGATCACCCTCCCCGACGGCAGCAAGCGCGAATACGCGCCGCCCGTTTCGGTCGAACAGGTCGCGGCGAGCATCGGCCCCGGCCTTGCGAAAGCCGCGCTCGCCGGCAAGGTCGACGGACGGCTCGTCGACGTGACGTACCCGATCGAGCACGACGCCTCGCTCGAGATCGTCACCGACAAGCATCCCGACGCGCTCGAGGTCGTGCGCCATTCGGCCGCGCACCTGCTCGCGCAGGCGACGCAGCGTCTTTATCCCGACACCCAGGTCACGATCGGCCCGGTCGTCGAGAACGGCTTCTATTACGACTTCGCGCGGAAAACCCCGTTCACGACCGACGACCTAGAGAAGATCGAGGCCGAGATGCGAAAGATCGCGGCCGAAGGCCTGCCCGTCGCGCGCTCGGTCATGGCGCGCGACGAGGCGATCGACGTCTTCAGGGGCAAGGGCGAGGTCTACAAGGCCGAGATCATCGGCAGCATCCCGTCGAACGAGGATCTTTCGCTCTATGCGCAGGGCGAGTTCATCGACCTCTGCCGCGGGCCGCACGTGCCGAACACGAACAAGCTCAGGGCCTTCAAGCTCATGAAGGTCGCGGGCGCCTACTGGCGGGGCGACCAGGCCAACGAGATGCTGCAGCGCGTCTACGGCACCGCGTGGGTCAACGAGAAGGACCTCAAGGCCTACCTGCACATGCTCGAGGAGGCCGAGAAGCGCGACCACCGCAAGCTCGGCCGCGCGCTCGATCTGTTCCACATGCAGGAAGAGGCGCCGGGTCTCGTGTTCTGGCACCCCAAGGGGTGGGCGATCTGGCAGGTCGTCGAACAGTACATGCGCGGCGTCTATCGCGCGTCGGGTTATCGCGAGGTGCGGTGTCCGCAGATCCTCGACCGGTCGCTCTGGGAAAAGTCCGGGCACTGGGAGAACTTCAAGGACAACATGTTCACCACGTCGTCTGAGACGCGCGACTACGCGATCAAGCCGATGAACTGCCCGGGCCACGTGCAGATCTTCAACACCGGGCTGCACAGCTACCGCGAGCTGCCGCTGCGCTACGGCGAATTCGGCGCCTGCCACCGCAACGAGCCGTCCGGCGCGCTGCACGGCATCATGCGCGTGCGCGGCTTCACCCAGGACGACGGCCACATCTTCTGCACCGAAGACCAGATCCAGGGCGAGGTGTCGGCCTTCATCGACCAGCTGCGCTCGGTCTACACGCACTTCGGCTTCACCGACATCATCTACAAGCTCTCGACGCGTCCCGACAAGCGCGTCGGCGCCGACGAAGTCTGGGACAAGGCCGAGGCCGCGCTCGCCACGGCGCTCGACTCCAAGGCGATCGAGTATTCGATCAACCCGGGCGAGGGCGCGTTCTACGGCCCGAAGGTCGAGTTCTCGCTGAAGGACTCGATCGGCCGCGTCTGGCAGTGCGGCACGATGCAGGTCGATTTCTCGATGCCCGGCCGGCTCGGGGCCGAGTACGTCGCCGAGGATTCGCACCGGCGGACCCCGGTGATGCTGCACCGGGCGATCGTCGGCTCGATGGAGCGCTTCATCGGGATCCTGATCGAGCACCACGCCGGAAACCTGCCGCCCTGGCTGGCCCCGGTACAGGCCGTCGCGATGAATATCACCGACGCGCAGGCCGAATACGTGGCCGGGGTCGTGAAAAGCCTTGCGAATCAAGGCTTCCGGGTCGAGTCCGATTTGCGTAACGAGAAGATCGGCTATAAGATTCGCGAGCACACGCTGCAGAAGGTGCCGTTCCTCCTCGTCGTGGGCGACCGCGAGCGGGAAAACGGCACGGTCGCCGTGCGCACGCGCGCCGGCGAGGACCTCGGCGTCATGGCGCCCGGCGAGTTCGCGGAGCGCCTGAAATCGATCAAGGGCGAGTAGCTGCGGCCACGGGCCGCGGCTGCTCTTTTGCGTGACCTCATGGAGAACGACTAATCGCCACGGATAACAAGTCAACCCGGCGCAACAGCGACATCCGGGTGCCGAATGTCCGCGTCATCGGGGCGGATGGAAGCCAGGTCGGCGTCCTGACGCGCGATGAGGCGCTGCAGATGGCCTACGACGCAGGTCTCGACCTTGTCGAAATCCAGCCGACCGCCGACCCGCCGGTCTGCCGCATCATGGATTTCGGCAAGTTCAAGTTCGAGCAGCAGAAGAAGGCGCACGCGGCGAAGAAGAAGTCGAAGCAGCAGGAAATAAAAGAGGTGAAGTTCCGTCCGACGACGGACGACGGCGACTACCACATCAAGCTGCGCAAGATGCGCGGCTTCATCGCCGAAGGCGACAAGATCAAGGTCACGATCCGCTTCAAGGGCCGCGAAATGGCGCATACCGAGCTCGGTATCCTCATGGCGCGGCGAGTCGAGGCGGACCTGAAGGACGAAGTCACCGTCGAGCAGTTCCCGAGGCTCGAGGGCCGGCAGATGATCATGATGATCGCGCCGAAGAAGAAATAGGGCGCGGACATTCCGACGGCGTCATCCCGACGCAAGTCGGGACCCAGCGCCTGAGTCACTGGGCCCCGGCTTGCGCCGGGGTGACGCCAGTGAAAGTGCGAAGTGCGAAGTGCGAAGTGAGTACGAAGTACGAAGTGCGATGCCAGACAGGAACCAGCCCGCGCGTTTCGCGGGCCTAGACAAGCCGGTCATGAGCAGGACGGAAAGTGCAGCGCAAGCTGCCGCTCGGGCCAGTAATCAAAACGGAACAGGAGTTCGGCCATGCCGAAGATCAAGACCAACCGGGCCGCCGCGAAGCGGTTCCGCAAGACCGCGAGCGGCAAGTTCAAGTGCGGCCACGCGTTCAAGAGCCACATCCTCACGAAGAAGTCGACCAAGCGTAAGCGCGGCCTTCGTGCGACCAACCACGTGCGAGCGGAAGACGCAGGTCGCGTCGCCCGCATGCTGCCGTATCTGTAAGGAGACGCAGCCATGGCACGAGTCAAGAAAGGCGTCACCGCACGCCGTCGCCACAAGAAGATCATCTCGAAGGCGAAGGGCTACTACAACGCGCGCCGCAAGGTTTTCCGCGTCGCGAAGCAGGCCGTCACGAAGGCGCACCAGTACGCCTACATCGGCCGCAAGCAGCGCAAGCGCCAGTTCCGTTCGCTGTGGATCGTCCGCATCAACGCGGCCGCCCGCATCTACGGCCTGTCGTACAGCCGCCTGATCGCGGGCCTCAAGAAGGCCAACATCACGATGGACCGCAAGGTGCTCGCGGACATCGCGGTGCACGACATCGCGGCGTTCGGCAAGATCGCGGAGCAGGCCAAGGCCAGCCTGGCCGCGTGACGACTGGAGCGGGCGCGCTGCGCGCGTTCGTTCGAGTCATGACGGGGAGAGGGCCTTGCCCTCTCCCCGTTTTCGTTTGGGACGACCGTTTACCTGCCCCATGGCGTCATTCCGGCGAAGGCCGGAACCCAGCGCCTCAGTCGCTGGG
>DATLNY010000444.1:0-5771 GCA_035536495.1 Candidatus Saccharimonadia bacterium
TTACGCGGCATGTCGTTTCTCCTAGTGATAGTCGACGATCTCAACGTCGTGCGCGTCGCCGCCGGCCCAGCGAAAGCAAATTCGCCATTGGTCGTTGATTCGGATGCTGTACTTCCGCCTCGCGACATGCTGGATGTCGCCCGGCAGCCGACGCGAAACATCGCCGGCAGCGATCCGCTCGCTTCCTTGTCGGCGTAGGATCGAATCACCTCGCGACCTGTAACGCGCTGCGTTACATGACGCAAGGCGTTACGGAACGCTGAACGAGGTGGTCGTCGCGTGGGCGCTCCCTCACGACCGGGTTCGACGGTGGGTCCTGGGTCGAATAACGAGCAAGGCACAGGTGGGCCTGTCGGCGCTTTCGCAACGCGAACGCGGACGCTTTTGCCGGCCGGTTCGATCGAAAGGCGGCAGATACAGCTATATTTGCGCGATTCGCATTCGCCTGGACCGAGCTGCGATCCGCTACTGGATCGACAGCGTGGTCGCTGCGCCGGATCGCCAGAGGAGCGCTGGCACCGGAGCGAAGTATGCGAGCGTCCGTTCTGGCATCGCTGGCGGAGTCGGTCCAATGACGAAGATCGAAAAATTCATCACCGCACATGCCGCTGCGGCAGCTGCATTGTTGCTCGCCGGCCTTCTCGGTCTCGACAGGATCGTCGCGGAGTACGTGCTCGGCTCCGGGTACCAGAGCGCATGGCTCTTCAGCGCAGGCACCACGTTCCTGGACACGATCACCGGCAAGGAAATCTCGAAGTTCCTGGTCGGGCTCGTCCTGTGCGGTTTCGCGCTCGCGCTGCTCGTGCCCGCGCGAACACGCGCGATCGGCCGGAGCACGCTCTTCGTCGGCCTCGTGCAGCTACTCGGCACGCTGCTGACCGGCGTGAGCAAGAACCTGTTCGGCCGCCTGCGCCCCTTCCAGCTGCTGGAAAGCGGGGATTGGAGCAACGCGTGGTTCGTCGACGGCAGCGCATTCCCGTCGGGGCATGCGGGCTTCTACTTCGGCCTGTTCATGCCGCTGGCCTATCTGTTTCCGCGGTGGCGGTGGCCGCTCATGCTGACGCCCTGGTTCATCGCCGTCGCACGAGTCAACGCCAATGACCACTTCATCAGCGATGTCGCTGCGTCGATCGTCATGGTCGCGGTGCTCACGCTGATCATTGCCAGGCTGACGAAGCAGCGCCGCTCACCCGACGGGCGGTTCGAGCCAGTGTCGCTTCACGGGACGGCGTGACTCGGGGCTCGGCTCGGCGCTCCATTCGGGGCCTCGTGGCATCCGCAAGCTCGGCGTTTGCCTCGATCCACAGTTGCAGGTGGATGCGCTTGATCTCCGATTCCGCCGTGTTGACCTTCGCGAGCTCCGCGATGGCAGCAGCGCGATCGATCGGCTGGGCTTCGAGCTCGTCGAGCGAATTCGTACCGCACTTCGCGTGTGCAGGACCGGGCAGCTGCAGTGCGAGCAGCGCGGCAGCGAGCAGCATCGGGGAACGTCGCATCGTCGTCTCCGGGGACTGGGCGGGATTGCACTGATGAGTGCGCCTGCGCGCGGTGCTGTATGACAGCCTTCGTCACCACGACTCGATGAACGGGGCGCGCGCGAGCGCGTTCTGGCTGTCGCCCGGCGGCCCGTTTCGCCAAACCCCGGTCCGGCGTTAGCATTCGCCTACCTCGCGCCAACTGGCGCTGCGTGGGCGATCCAACAGGGGGTCGACATGGTCATGCTCCGGACGCTCGCTTCGGCGTGCTTGCTGTGCTGTGCGCTGCCGGCCGTGGCGGAAGATCCGATCGCGAAGGGCGGCTTCAGCGTGCGCCTGCAGGGCCGCGCGTTTTTCACCGCGCCGCTCGCGAATGCTTCGCTCTCGGTATCGGGCGCACCGATCGTCTCGGGCTCGCCGACGACCGATGCAGCCGGCAACTACGACATCACGATCAGCTCGGTGACGGCGACGCAGGTCGTGACGCTGACGGCGCGCGGCGTCGGCGGCGATGCGGCAATCGTCTACCGCACGACGCCGGGTACGCTGCAGTCGCTCATCACGGCCGCGGCCGGCGACGGCATCGTCACGAGCGCCGAAGAGCCGTACATCGACCTCACGCCGTTCACGACGGGCGTGCATCTCGCGCTGACCGCCGCGGTCGCGCCGACGCCGCTCGCGGGCCAGCCCGAGTTCGATCGCGCCAAGCTCGCGTTCTCACCGTCCGATGCGTTCCGGCGCACCTTCATCATCGCGGCACTGTCGTCGGGCGCGGTCACGCGGCCGATCGGGTACACGAGCACGCTCGATACCGCGTCGACGATCAGCGCGGCGGGCGACACGTTCGACCGGATGTTCGGGCCGACCGACTGCCTGCCGGCCGCCTGCGCCGCGCGCGACGCGGTGTTCGCGCCGCCGGTGGTGCCGGTCGCGCCGCTCATCGAGAACGTCGAGTACCGCACGTATATCCCGTTCGCGCCCGAGTCGCTCGGTTCGCTGTACGAAGGACTGCGGTTCGACACCGGGAGTACCGGCCAGGTGCGCGGCCTGAAGGCGCCGCAGGCGTTCACGTGGTCCGCCACGAGCGGCAGCACGTTTCGGCTCGTCCCGAACAGCGGCTCGTTCGGCACCTTCATCAACTTTCCCTTCCTCAACTGCGGCGCCGGGCTCGCGCAGGTGCAAAGCCAGGTCACCACGAACGCGCTCAATGTCCGCATCCTGCGGGGGCCGGGCGGTACGACGCTGCTGCAGCTCGGCGACGAGTCGACGACGACGTTTCCGTTCAACCCGGAATGCGCCGCGCAGGGCGGAACGAAGATCAACGCGCCGCGCTCCTTCGTCAACGTCGTCCCCGGCACGACGCCGTTGCAGTTCGACGACCCCGCGGGAACGACGATGGCGCTACCGAGTTGTTCCACGCGCTGCGCCGGATCGCCCGTCATCGAATTCAGCAGCGACAACTTCGTCAATGAGTTTCACACGTTCGTCGGCGGCGGCACCGGCACGACGCAGCGGCTCGGGCTCACGTTCACCTGGGTGCGCAACCCGGACGGCACGCTGCAGCTCGCGTACTCGAACGGCGCGAGCGCGAAGTTCACGCGGCTTGCCGATGAAAGCCCCGCCTACGGCAGCGTCATGCTCGAGTTCAACGACACCGACGGGACCGCGCACGTCGCGCACGGCACCTACATGTTGCGCGACCCGGTCGGTGATTTCGGCACCGCGACCGGCGATTTCTACTCGAAGAACAACAAGGGTTCTCCGTTCGCGACCGTCGATACGAGCCTGCGGCTGCCTTTCGGCTTCCGCTTCCAGCCCGATGGCACGGGGTCACGCCTCGACGGCCTCTCGCGCGTCGTGCGCTGGTCGCTATCGCCGGACCGCCGCCGCCTGACTTTCGACCAGTTCGCCGATGCGACATCGACGGCGAACCTCGCGCGCCGCATCTGGGATTTCGTGCGCATCGATGGCGACGACGTCTACGTGCTCGAGAACTCGTTCGGCATGACGAACGCCGCGACGGGCTCCGCGACGCCGACCGACCGCCTGTTCGCGTACACGCGCAGCCCGATTCCGACGCCCGGAAACGTGCCGAACCCGAACGGCGCAATCCAGGGCGCCGCGAGCGATGCAGGCGACGGCGCGGGTGAAGCGGTTGCCGCGGCGGCCGACGTGCTAATTGTCGGCGCACCGAACGGCAACGCGAGCGGCGCGAACGCAGGCGAGGTCTACGTGTTCTCGCGTCCCGCGGCGATTCCCGCGAGCGTGCTCGCGAAGGGCGGCGTCGCCGGCTGGGCAATGAAGGAGCTCACGCTGCTCGCGACGCTGACGCCGCCGGCGGGCGCGATCGGCGACAAGTTCGGCGCGGCGCTGGCCGTCTCGCCCGATGGTTCGCGGATCGTGATCGGTTCGCCCGGTGCGAGCACCGGCGCAGGCGGCGTATCGATGTTCACGAAGCCGATTTCGGGGTGGACGAACGATTCGTCGCCGGATGCCTCATTGTCGCCGCCGTCCGGCGCGGGCGGCTTCGGCGCGACGCTTGCGCTCGGCGCGGGCGGCACGCTCGCGGTCGGTGCGCCGCGCACCGACGACGGCGTGGTCGAGGATTCCGGCATGGCCGCGGTCTACCAGCCGAGCGGCGGCGCGTATCCCGCAACGCCGTCGGTGACGATGATGAATCCCGCGCCGCAGGCGGGTGCGAACTTCGGCGCGGCGGTCGCGGCTAGTGACACGCGCATCGCGGTCGGCGCACCGAACCAGGACACGGCCGGTGGCGACGACGTCGGCGCGGTCCATACGTGGCAGGCGAGCTCGCCTGGCGCTGCGTTCGCGGCGGGACCGTCGTTGCCGGCGCCGGACGGCGTTTCGGGCAACAAGTTCGGCAGCGCGGTCGGCGTCGCGGGCAAGGCCGTCGTCGCGGCCGCCCCGGGCGCCGACACGCCGCGCGGCCTCGACGCCGGCGCGGCGTATGTGTTCGAGGATCCGGGCGCGGGCCTTCCGACGACACCGTCGGCACAACTCACGCCGCAGGGCAACGAAGGCGACGGCGCAGGCGCGACGCTCGCGATCGTCGGCGGCACGATCGTGCTCGGCGCGCCGCTCGCGGTGCGCGGCGGCAAGCCCGCCTCGGGCGCCGCATTCGTGTTCCGCCGCCCCGACGAAAGCTGGGTGAGCGCCGAGCCGCTTCCGTCGCAGCAGGAGCTCGTGCCGCTGACGACCGAGGCGAACCAGCGTTACGGCGCATCGCTCGCTCTAGGCGGGCTCGAGTTGATCGTCGGTGTCCCGGCTCGCGACGGCTCCGCGGCGACCGTCGATCGCGGCGAGGCGGAGACGTATTCGCTCGAGCGGATCTTCGGCACCGGGTTCGAGTGACGTGCATGGAACGGGCGGCGCGGTTGGGCTGAATCGGTGACGCGCCCCATCAACGAGAATCAACGGGGCACGTCCCTATTGCTTTAAAGCTTGCGCCCGACGACGTCGGTCGCGATCTCGAACTCCGAATCCGCGACGAGCGCGTTCGGCTCGAGCGGCAGTCCCGCGTCGAGCTCCGGCATCTCGAGCCGCGGCATGCCCGAAAGCTGAAACGCCATCGGAATCTGCACGCGCGTCGCGACAGGCAGGCCGTCCACGCGCTCGGGCACGAAGCGCCAGCGCAGCACGCTGCGCTCGGCGGCGGTGAGGAACGCCATGCGCGATCCCTTCCCGGCGAGCATCCGCGAGCTCACGGCGCTCACCGTGCCGTCGGCGCGGATATCGGCCGTGACGTAGACGAGCGCCTGGTGGCGCCTCGTGATTGCAACGGCGGGGTACATCGGCGGCGTGGTCGTGGCGTAGCGCGGGCCGGTCGAGGCTCTCGCAACGCGTACCAGCACGTCCTTGCCAGCCGGTTCGATCGAAAGGCGCAGGTACAGCGCCGTGTCGCCGCCGACAGGGCGTCCGTCACGACGCGCGGGCTTGATCGACCAGCTCTGTACACGTTCGCGCAGGAACTGCTCGAGCTCGGGCGACAGATCCTCCACGAACTCGAGCTTGACGATCTTGCCCTCCGCGGAGACCGACAGATCGGCCCTGACGTCGAGCGAATCCGGCAGGTTCGTCTCGGCTGGCGCGGCGAAGGAGGCCGTCGCGACGAGGAGGGCGAGCAATGCGCGCGCGAGCAGTGACATGGCGGCCAGCTTTTCAGGGACGGGATGCCCGATCGTAGCGCGCCCGCGGGAAAGCTCGCGATGGCATGTTCGACAGTCACAAAGACTAGACTTCCAGTTCCAGTGACGGCCGTACCGGAGGTCGGGGATG
>DATLNY010000445.1:0-3194 GCA_035536495.1 Candidatus Saccharimonadia bacterium
CGAACAGCGTTTCGCCGTCGCGCGACAGCGGGCCCACCACGGCGATCTCGGCCTCGGCGAGCTCGGCCGTGTACGTGTGCTCCTCGCGGATCTGCGCGTCGCTCCAACGGCCCGGCCGATAGAACTTCGCGATGACGAAGCTGCGATCCTCGAGACCGAGCTGGTAGACGCGGTTCTCGAAGCTGTTGAGCGCGAGCAGGCGCCCGTCGGTCGCGTAGCCGATCGACTCGGCCGCGCCGAGCACGACGTCGGGCGTGAGCTCGTCGTAGGGATGCAGTCCGCCGCGCGCGCTCATCGTCCCCGCGCGCGCTCAGCCCGGGATGACGGCGAGCGTGATGCGCGAGATGCAGGCGAGCTCGCCCGCGCCGTCCTCGATGCGGATTTCCCAGACCTGCGTACTGCGCCCGAGGTGCAACGGCCGCGCTGTCCCGGTCACGAGGCCTTCGCGCACCGCGCGCACGTGGTTCGCGTTGATCTCGATGCCGACGGTGCGGCCGGCATCTTCCGGCAGCACCATCAGCCCCGCGAGGCTGCCGAGCGATTCCGCGAGGGCCACGCTCGCGCCGCCGTGCAGCAGCCCGAACGGCTGCTTCGTGCGCGCATCGCACGGCATCGTGCCGCGCAGGTAATCCTCGCCGATGTCGGTGATGCGGATGCCGAGCGCCTCGTTGAGCGTGCCCGGGTTGCGTCCGTTGATGTCTTCGAGGGTCCAGTTGCGGTTCCAGAGCATTTCTCTTCCAGGGCTGCGGGCTGAGGTGGCATTCGAAGCTCACCCGTACGTCATTCCCGCGAAGGCGGGAATCCATTTGCACGACAAAAATGGATGTCCCGCTTTCGCGGGAATGACGCCAATTATGGCAACTGATCCACCCGTCCGCCGCACGCCTCTTGCCCGCAGCCCCCCAGGCCAACGCTCAGCTTCCTCTCGCTACGCGACAATGCCGCCGGATGGATTCGACCCCCCACCACACCGTCACGCTGCACGGCACCGGCAAGCGGTTCGCCTGCCGCGCCGACGAGACCGTGCTCGACGCGGCGCGGCGCGCGGGGCTCGCATTGCCGTATTCGTGCCTGTCGGGCACGTGCGGCAGCTGCAAGGCGACGCTGCTCGAGGGCCGCATCGACTACCCGAACGCGCCGCCGCAGGCGCTCGATGCGCGCGAGCGCGCCGCGCACCAGGCGCTGCTGTGCCAGGCGGTGCCGCTGAGCGATCTGACGCTGATCGCACGCGAGGTGCCGAGCGCCGCCGGCATCCCGCGGCGCGTGCTGCCGCTGAAGTGCGTCGAAAAGACGCTGCTCGCACCGGACGTCGCGAAGCTCGTGCTGTTGCCGCCGAAGCGCGAGCCGCTGCGCTGGCTCGCGGGGCAATACCTCGACGTGCTGCTCGCCGGCGGGCGCCGGCGCGCATTCTCGATCGCGAACGCGCCCGAGGAATCGGACCACGTCGAGCTGCACGTGCGCCATGTCGAAGGCGGCGGCTTCACCGACTTCGTGTTCGGCGCGCTCGCGCCGGGCGCGGTGCTGCGCGTCGAAGGCCCGCTCGGGACGTTCGTGCCGCGCGAGGATTCGGAGCGCCCGATGCTGCTCGTCGCGGGCGGCACGGGCTTCGCGCCGATCAAGGCGATCGTCGAGCACTTCCTGCATCTCGGCAGCGCGCGGCCGATGCACTTCTACTGGGGCGCGCGCAGCGAGCGCGACCTCTACCTGCCCGCGCTGCCGCTGCATTGGGTGCGCGTGCACCCCGCGTTCCGCTACACCCCGGTGCTGTCGGAGCCGCACGGCGGCGAGATCGTCGCGCACCGGCACGGTTTCGTGCACGAGGCCGTGCTCGCGGATCACGCGAGCCTCGCGCCGTTCGACGTCTACATGAGCGGCCCCCCGCCGATGATCGAGGCTGGCCGCCGGCGCTTCGTTCAGGCCGGATTGGACGAATCGCGGCTGTACTACGATTCGTTCGAATATGCGCCGGACGTGCTCGCCGCGATCCTCGCGGCGCGCGCGGGCGTCAAGAGCTGAGCGAGGCGAGGCGCACGTGAACACCCTGTCGATGCGCGCGGCGCAGGCCGTGATCGCGCTGGCCTGTGCGGCGGCGGCCGGCGACGCGCTCGCGTTGCGCTGCAACGGCCGGATCGTCAGCATCGGCGACCATCGCTTCGAGGGCGAGGAGCGGTGCGGCGAGCCTTACTGGGTCGAGCGCTACAGCGAGTACCAGGTCATCGGCGAGTTCGCGCCGGTGCAGCGCACGGTCGAGCACCGCATCGAGGCGTGGTACTACAACTTCGGCACCAGCTCGCTGATGCGCCGGCTCGTGTTCATCGACAACCGCCTGTATCGCGAGGACACGCTCGGCTACGGCTACGCCGCACTCGGCACGGACTGCAACCTCGACGCGCTCGTACCGGGGATCTCGACCGGCGAGGTCGTCGCGCGCTGCGGCACGCCGGCGGCCGACGACACGCGCTACGTCGAGCAGGTCGTGCGCGACGGCGCCGGCAACGCGCGCGAGCGCATCATCCGCCAGGACGAGTGGATGTATCGCAAAAGCTCGCGCGCGCCGCGCCTGCTGACGTTCAGCGACGGGCGGCTCGCCTCGATCGAGCGCCTGCGCAAGTAGCACACGCAGGCTCGTCCCTTCTCCCTCCGGGAGAAGGTGCCCGCAGGGCGGACTGCGCTGCGTGTGGACTTCGGTGTGAGATTGCGCTGGACTCGCACCCTCATCCGGCGCTTCGCGCCACCTTCTCCCGGAGGGAGAAGGGACGCGCTGATCTAGCGCGGCAGGCGAGGTACGCCGTGCTGGTCGCGTTCCTCGATGCCCGGCGGCGCCGGCGGCTCGAGCGAGAGCGGACCTCGCGTCGGCGGATCGATCCGCGCGCCGCGTGCGGCCGCGAACGCGTTCGCATAGTCGCGGCTCGCGCGTTCGTGCTGCCCTTGTGCGGCGTGGAGGTGGCCGAGCTCCTCGTAGCCCTGCGCGGTCGCGCCGAGCGCGAGCGCGCGCTGCAGCGCGTCCTCCGCCTTGCCCCAGAGCGAGAGCTCGCGGCATTGCCGGCCGAGCGCGAGCATCAGCGCCGCGCTGTTCGGCTGCGCCGTCGCGTGGCGCTCGAGCCAGCGCAGCCGCGCGCTGCCATCACCCGAGAGCCGCGCGTACTCGAGCACGAGCGCGTCGGACCACTGCTTGTCGAGCACGCCCTCGATCT
>DATLNY010000446.1:0-4445 GCA_035536495.1 Candidatus Saccharimonadia bacterium
TGGGGCGACACCACGCGCGCGCCGTCGGGCCCGGACATCACCGACGGCGCGCGCGACACGCCCGCCGATGTCGCGCGTGTGATTGCCGCATGCCTCGCGCACGATCCGATGCTGCGACCGGCAAGCGCCCGCGCCGTGATGGCCGCATTGCCCGGCGGCGATCCTTTGCAGGCAGCGCTCGCCGCCGGCGAGACGCCGTCCCCGGCGATGGTGGCCGCCGCCGGGGAGCGCGGCGATCTCGGCCTGCCGATCGCATGGACCTGCCTCGTCGCGACGATCGCGGGTGTGGTACTGCTGGCGTGGATGTCGGCGAGCTCGAGCGTCATCGGGCTGCTGCAACCCGACAAATCCCCCGAGGTGCTCGCCGAAAAGGCGCGCGGGATCGTCGTCGCGCTCGGTCACGAAGCGCCCGCACGCGACACCGCGGGGCTGTTCCTCTACGACCGCGCGTTCCTGACAAGTGATACGCGACGCGCGACGCCGCAGCACGCGCTCGCGCAAATGCGCCCCGGCCCGCTCCTGTTCGTGTTCCGCCAAAGCCCTGCGCCGCTTGCCGCGACGCACTACGCGCGCATGTTCGTGACGCCCGCCGATGTCGGCCGCGTCGACGAGCGCGATCCGGCGACGATCGTGCCCGGCATGGCGACGATCGTGCTCGATCGTCACGGCATGCTGTCCGAGTTCGTCGCGGTACCGCCCCGACGCCTCGACGCAATGCCGCAGGCAGTCGCGTTCGACTGGTCGATCGCATTCGCCGCGGCCGGGCTCGACATCGCCAGGTTCACCGCGACCGCGCCGCGTTCGACCGCGCCGGTCGACTCGGATTCGAAGGCCGCGTGGGACGGCGCTTACGCCGCCCCGGTGGACGCGCGCGTCCACGTGGAAGCCGCGGCGATGCGCGGCAAGCCCGTCTGGTTCGCGGTGCAGGATCCGGACGCCGCTGCACCCGCCGGCGCCACCGTGGCCGCGCCGGAGCGCTTCGCGATCTGGGCCGCCCTCGCCTTCTGCCTCGCGATCGCCCCGCCCCTGATCCTGATGATCGTGCGCAACCTGCGCGCCGGTCGCGGCGACCGACGTGGCGCCGGGCGGCTCGCGGGGTTCACGTTCGCGAGCATCGCGCTCGCGCTGCTGGGGCGCGCCGACCACGTCGGCGCAGTCGATGTCGAAACCGCGTTGATCGTGCACATCCTTGCGCAGGCTGCGTACTTCGCCGGCTCGATCTGGTTCGCCTACATTGCGTTCGAGCCGTACGCGCGGCGGCGCTGGCCGCAATCGATGATCTCGTGGAGCCGGCTCGTCGCGGGCGGGCTGCGCGACCCGATGGTCGGCCGCGACGTGCTGTTCGGCGTGCTCGCGGGCGTCGTGATGTCGCTGGTGCTGCACGGCTCGGTGCTGCTCGGCGATGCGTTCGCACCCGGCTCGGTCTCGCCCGTCGTGCAGCCCGTTTCGCCGCTTTCGTCGAACCGGCACGCGCTGTTTTTCCTGCTGAGCAGTGCGCACATCGCGATGGCGTTCGGATTCGGCAACCTCGTCGGCCTCTTGTTCCTCCAGGGTCTCGTGCGTACGCGCGTGCTCGCCGTGCTGCTGCAATTCGGGCTCGCGTATCTGTTCCTGAGCTCGACCTCCGGCTCCACGACCGCAGGGTCGCTCGCGTTCGTGGTGGTGACGGCAGTCTGGATGGCACTGGCCGTCCGAGTCGGCCTGCTCGCCGCGATCGTCGCGACCTACGTCTACTTCATCCTTTACGCGACGCCGCTCTCGCTCGATCCCGGCCGCTGGCACTTCGCGGGCGCGGCGCTCGCGGCCGGCGTCCTGCTGGCGCTCGCCGTGCAGGCATTCCGGGTCTCGCTCGCGGGCAGGCCGATGTTCGGGCGGGCGCTGCTCGAGCTCGACGGCGGCGAGTCCCATCCTCGGTGATCGCGCTCGGACCCCCCAGAAATAGCGTTAGTCAATAAGTTACTTGCTGTTTATCGATAAACAGCATATCGTTCTTCGCGACGGCCCATCGGCCGGCTCGAGGAACGGTCCATGTCGGCTTCATCGATTCAACGGCTCGCGTGGCCGACGCCTGTGCTCAAGGCGCTCTGGCTGCTCGTCTTCGTCTCGGGCGTGGGAATCCTCGCGCTGATCGTCTTCAGCTTCGTGGCCGAGGCGCGGCTCATCGCGTACCTGGGATCGCTGCAGGCCGACCTCGACGGCGCGACGCTGCTCGTCTGGATGCGCGTCGCCGCGGGCATCGGTCTGCTGATGTTGCCGCTGTTCCACATCGTGCTGACGCGACTGCTCGCGATCGTCGACACCGTTCGGCTCGGCGACGCGTTCGTGCCCGAGAACGCGGTGCGCCTGAAGCAGGCCGCCCTGGCGTCGCTCGGCCTGCAGCTGCTCGACCTCGCATTCGGCGTGCTCGCATCTGCGCTGTCGTCCGGCAAGGCGCAGATCGAATGGTCGTTCTCGGTCACGAGCTGGATCCTCGTCGTGCTTTTGTTCGTGCTCGCGAGCGTGTTCGAGCAGGGCGCGCGGATGCGGCAGGACCTCGAAGGCACCGTCTGACATGGCCATCGTCGTGAGGCTTGCCGACGTGCTCTACCAGCGCCGCATGAGCCTCACCGAGCTCGCCGAGCGCGTCGATCTCTCGCTCGCGAACCTGTCGATCCTCAAGACCGGCAAGGCGCGCGCAGTTCGTTTTTCCACGCTCGAGGCGATCTGCATCGCGCTCGAGTGCCAGCCCGGCGACCTGCTCGCGTTCGAGCGCGGCACCGGTTCCGCCGCGCAGCAAGACCCGGAGAATTCCCAGTGAGCGTTTCGCTGTTCCGCCTCTATTTCCTGCGTGCGACCTACCTGCTCGTCGCGGTCGGGCTCGCGCTCACGATCTGGCCGCTGCTGCTCGAGCCGCCGGGCCGCGTCGAGCATTTCCTCGGCGTCGTCCGCGCATTTCTGTCCGCGATGGGGCTGCTCGCGCTGCTCGGGATCCGCTATCCGCTGCAGATGCTGCCGCTGCTGCTGCTCGAGCTCGCGTGGAAAGTCGTCTGGGTGTTCGTCTACGGGCTGCCGCAATCGTCTACCGGCGAGCTCGACGGACCCGAACGGGAGACGCTCGTTGCGTGCCTCATGGGCGTCATCGTGCTGGTCGCGATTCCGTGGCGATATGTGTTCGAGCAGTACGTCCGTCGACCCGGCGACCGGTGGCGGCGCGACTAGCCCTTGCGCTTCTTTTCCTTCTTGCCCTTGTTCTTGTTCTTGCCGTGGCCCTTGCCGCGGTTCCCGGCGCGTCGCTCGGCATTGCGCTCGTGCTCGCGTCGACGCGCGTTGACGGGGCGATCGCGAGCCGACGGCCGCTCGGCGCGCCGCGCGACGCTGCGCGCGCGCGGTGCTTCGCGCCACGCCGCGTCGTCGGCCGGATAGCGCGTCACCGCAGTCGCCATGAAATCCCCCCAGATGCGCGCCGGCAGCGTGCCGCCGGTCACGCGCTTCATCGGCGTGTTGTCGTCGTTGCCGACCCAGACGCCGACGACGAGGTCGCCCGCGATGCCGACGAACAACGCGTCGCGATAGTCCTGGGTCGTTCCGGTCTTGCCGAACGTGCGCACGCGCAGCTGCGCGGCTCGGCCGGTGCCGTATTCGACGGCCGACTCGAGCAGGTCGAGGAGCATGTACTGCTCTTCCGGCTCGAGCGCCCGCTGCCGCGACCCCGGCGGATGATCGAGGACGCCGTAGGCGACGATGGGCGCCGCGCCCGCGGCGATCGCTGCATAGGCGCTCGTCAGCTCGAGCAGGCTCGTCTCGTAGCTGCCGAGCGCGAGCGATGCGTCCTCGCCGAGCGCGGTCGTGATGCCGAGGTCGCGGGCGGAATCGATCACTTCATCGGCGCCGACCGCCTGCGCGAGCCGCACCGCCGCGACGTTGCTCGATTTCGCGAATGCGTCGCGCAGCGAGATTCGGCCCCGATACGTGCCGTCGTGATTCGCGGGCGACCAGTCGCCGATCGTGATCGGTGCGTCCTCGACCAGCGAATCCGGCGTCGCGCCGTCGCGCAGCGCCGCGTGGTAGACGAACAGCTTGAATGCCGAGCCGGGCTGGCGCTGCGCCTGCGTCACGCGGTTGTAGCTGCTCGACGCGTAATCGCGGCCGCCGACCATCGCGACGACTTCGCCGTTGCGGCGCATCGCGACGAGCGCGGCCTGCGTCGCACCCCCGGCGCGGCCGTGCGTGCGCAGGTCGCGCTCCACGATGCGTTCGGCGTGACCTTGTAGCTCGAGGTCGAGCGTCGTGCGCACCGGCACCTCGCCGTAACCTGCGTCGAAGGAATCCTTCGCCTTGGGCGAGACCCAGTCGGCGAAGTACGTGCCGACCGGCAGGTCCGCGCGCCCCTCGCGGACGCGCGCAGGACGGATGATGCTCGCCTGTCCCTCGGTCAGCGCGCCGCTCGCGATCATCGCCTTGATCAC
>DATLNY010000447.1:0-4439 GCA_035536495.1 Candidatus Saccharimonadia bacterium
TCTGGTCCATGAACGCGCGCACGCGCGGGTAGCGCGCGAAGTAGAGGTCCATGTACTCCTGCGCCTCGCCGCGCGAGATGTCGAGCCGGATCGCGAGCCCGTGCGCGCCCATGCCGTACATCAGCCCGATGTTGATCGCCTTCGCGGCGCGGCGCATGTTCGCATCGACCGCGTCGGGCGCGACGCCGAACACGTCGGCCGCGGTGCGGCGGTGGATGTCGTCGTGCGCACGGAACGCGCGCGCGAGCCCCTCGTCGCCCGACAGGTGCGCCATGATCCGCAGCTCGATCTGCGAGTAGTCGGCCGCGACGAGCCGGTAACCGGGCGGCGCGACGAACGCCTGGCGGATGCGGCGGCCGTCCTCGGAGCGGATCGGGATGTTCTGCAGGTTCGGATCCGACGACGACAGCCGGCCCGTCGCCGCGACCGCCTGGTGGAAACACGTGTGCACGCGCCCGGTCCGTTGGTTGATCTGTTGCGGCAGCTTGTCGGTATACGTGCCGACGAGCTTCGCGAGCGTGCGGTACTCCATCACGAGGCGCGGCAGCTCGTGCTCGCGCGCGAGCTCCTCGAGCGCGTATTCGTCGGTCGACGGCTGCCCGGTCGACGTGCGCGAGCGCACCGCGAGCCCGAGCTCGCCGAACAGCACCTGCTGCAGCTGCTTCGGCGAATCGAGGCTGAAGGTGTGGCCGACCATCGTGTAGGCGCGCTGGATGAAGCCGTTCATGCGCTGCTTCATGTCGCGGCTCTGCGCCTCGAGCACCGAGGCGTCTACGAGCACGCCGAGCCGTTCCATCCGCGCGAGCACCGGCACGAGCGGCATCTCGATCTCGTCGTAGACCTGGCGCAGCTTCGGCTCGGACGCGAGCTTCGCCTGCAGCGCCTCGTGCAGGCGCAGCGTGACGTCGGCGTCCTCGGCGGCGTATTCGGTCGCGAGCTTCAGGTCGACCTGCGCGAACGAAATCTGCTTCGCGCCCTTGCCCGCGACGTCGGTGAACAGGATCGTCTTGTGGCCGAGGTACTTCGCCGCGAGCGAATCCATGTCGTGCCGCGTCGCGGTCGAATTGAGCACGTAGGACGCGAGCATGCTGTCGTGGCGCAGCCCCTCGACCGCGACGCCGTAGCGCGCGAGCATGTTGACGTCGTACTTGCCGTGCTGGCCGATCTTCGACTTGCACGGATCCTCGAGCAGCGGGCGCAGCTTGCCGAGCACGAGCTCGACCGGGAGCTGCGGCGGCGCGCCGGGGTAGATGTGGCCGAGCGGCACGTACGCCGCCTCGCCGGGGATCGCTGCGAACGAAAGCCCGACGAGCTCGGCCTGCTGCGCGTCGATCCCGGTCGTCTCGGTGTCGAACGCGAACGCGTCGCTGCGCTCGAGCCGCGCGATCCACGCATCGAGTTGCGCCTCGTCGAGCACGGTCTCGTACGCGGAGCGGTCGATCGAGACGACCGGCGCGGGCTCCGGCGCCACGGGCCGTGCGGCCGCGCGCGCCATCTCGACGAGCCCCGGCCCGGATGCGCGCACGGGCTCGGCGTCGACGCTCGTCGGCGTCATGAACGAATCCGACCCGCTCGCGACTTCCGTGCGGTCGAGCTCCTTCAGCGCGGCGTTGAACTCGTAGCGCGCATACAGCTCGCGCAACGCCGGGACGTCGGGGCCGCGCAGCGCGAGCTCGTCGAGCCCGACCGGCAGCGTCAGCGAGGTGTTGATCGTCGCGAGCTGCTTCGACAGCGGCAGCGTCGGCAGCGCGGCGCGCAGGTTCTCGCCGATCTTGCCACCGACCTCGCCCGAATGCGCGATGACGTTCTCGAGCGTGCCGTACTGCGCGAGCCATTTCGCCGCGGTCTTCGGCCCGCACTTCTCGACGCCGGGGATGTTGTCGACGCTGTCGCCCATCAGCGCCAGCAGGTCGACGATCTGCTCGGGCTGCACGCCGAACTTCTCGAGCACCGCGGGCGGATCGAGCACGCCGTTCGTCATCGTGTTGACGAGCGTCACGCGCCCGTCGACGAGCTGCGCGAAATCCTTGTCGGAGGTCGAGATCACGACGTCGTATTCGGCCTCGCGCGCGCGGCATGCGAGCGTGCCGATGACGTCGTCGGCCTCGACGCCGGGCTCGCACAGGATCGGGATGCCGAGCGCCTCGACGATGCGCTTGAGCGGCGCCACCTGGAGCTTCAGGTCCGGCGGCGTTTCCGAGCGTGTCGCCTTGTAGTCGGGGTAGAGCTGGTGGCGGAACGTCGGCCCTTCGGCATCGAGCACGAACGCGACCCGCGCGGGGCGCTGCTTCAGCGTCGTGCGCAGCATGTTGACGACGCCGTAAAGCGCACCGGTCGGCTCGCCGGCCTTGTTCGTCAGCGGCGGCAGCGCGTGGAACGCGCGGAACAGGTACGACGAGCCGTCGATGAGAACGAATTGCGGACGCGACATGCGGGGTGCTTGCCTGTAGGAGGGGCCTCGGCCCCGACGCGCTGCGCGGGTCGGGGCTGAGGCCCCTGCTACATGCGCTCCGCGCGAGCGCCGTTCAATTCTAGGTCGGGAAGCCGATGCTATGCTCGATCGCGTTGGGTGGACGAGGTCGGAGTGCCCGCATGCGTCGCCTCAATTTCGCAATGCTGACCGTCGCCATCGGAGTGGTTGGCCTGGCGAACGCGACTGAATATCCGAACCGGGTGCCGCACGGCACGCCGATCGACCGCGTCGAGCCGAAGCGAACCCACCTCGACGTCGACGAACAACCGGCGTTCGGCATCGATCGCCGGGACCTCGCGCAGCAGTCCGGTTCGGCTCCGGCTGACGCACCGCCGCCGCCACCGATCGACGAAACCCCGACAGCGACCGAGGAAGACCTGCGCGAAGCAGCGGACGCGGCCGATTCCGACGTCGTGACGCTGCGCGAAGCGGTGCCCGAGGCGACCGAGAAGGTGCTGCCCGAAGCGCGCGCGGTCGAGGATCCGCCGCTGCCGGAGAAGGTGCGCCCGACCGAAGCGCCCGCCGGCGACGTCACGATCCGGCGCGAAGGCGCGAACCTCATCGAGGAATACCGCCGCGAAGGCACGCTCTACATGGTCGTCGTGACGCCGGAGAACGGCGTGCGCTACTCGTACCTCGACACCGACGGCGACGGGCGCCTCGAAGGCGATCCGAGCGAGGGCCGCGCGCGGCCCGTCTACTACACGCTGTACGAGTGGGAATGACGCGGCCCGCGCGTCGATTCGCAGTGCAGGAAGAACCGGGGGGAACGCGCCGATGACGCGCACAGTGCAGGAGCTCATCGAGCCGGCCGAGGTCGCGCTGGCGTGGCCGGTCCTGCGGCAGCTGCGCCCGCACCTCGACCAGGCGCAGTACGTCGCGGCCGTCGCCGCCCAGCGCGGCGAGGGCTATCGCGTCACCGCGGTTTTCTCGCGCGACCGCGTCTGCGCCGTCGCGGGCTTCCGCGTCCAGACGATGCTCGCGCGCGGCCGCCACCTCTACGTCGACGACCTCGTCACCGACGAGGCCCAGCGCGGCGGCGGGGCGGGCGCGACGCTGTTCGAGTGGCTCATCGCCGAGGCGCGACGCGAGCGCTGCGAGCGCCTGCACCTCGACAGCGGCGTGCAGCGGTTCGGCGCGCATCGTTTCTACTTCGCGCGCGGCATGCACATCGCGGCGTACCATTTCGGGCTCGCGCTCGACGAGACGTAGCGCCCGCGCTCAGCCGCCGCGCACGAATTCGGCTCGCGCGCGACGAAACGCCCGCGACCGCGCTCAGGCGCCGCGCGCAGTTCCCGCCGGCGCGCCGCTCGCCTGGTAGTACGGCACTTCCGAGATCGCGTGCCAGCCGCGCACCTCGTCGCGAAACGCAGACCACGCATCGTGGACGCGACGCGCGAACGGATCGCGCGCGGCGACCGCCTCGAGCACCGCGTCGCTTTCCTGGCGCAATGCCGCGAGCACGCTGTCGGGCAGGCGCCGGAACTCGACGCCGTGCTCGTCGCGCAGGGTCGCGAGCGCACGCATGTTCGCGACCGTGAAGTCCGCGAGCATCGCGTCGTTCGCGGCACGGCAGCAGGTTTCGACGATGGCCTTGAGGTCGTCGGGGAGCGCGTTCCAGGCGCGCTCGTTGACGACGCATTCGATCGTCGAGCCCGGCTCCTGCCAGCCCGGGAAATAGCAGTACTTCGCGACGCGGAACAGCCCGAACGCAAGGTCGTTCGCGGGGCCGAGCCACTCGCTCGCGTCGATGCGCCCCGACTTCAGCGCATCGAAGATCTCGGCGCCCGCGACGTTGACCGGCACCGCGCCGAGCCGAGCGACGACTTCGGCGCCGAGGCCCGCGATGCGGATCTTGAGCCCGCGCAGATCGCCGAGCGTCGCGATCTCGCGGTTGCTCCACCCGGCGGTCTGTAGACCGGTGTTGCCGGCCGGGAACGGCACGAGCCCGGACTTCGCGTAGAGC
>DATLNY010000448.1:0-2835 GCA_035536495.1 Candidatus Saccharimonadia bacterium
TGTGCGCGTTCTGCATCGTCGTGTTCCGGCTGATGGGACGTGATTACGACGCCGCCGTGATGGGCGGCGGCTTCATCGGGTTCATGCTCGGCACGACCGCGAACGCGATGGCGGTCATGCGTACGCTGGTCGAGCGCTACGGCGTGGCGCCGCGCGCGTTCCTCGTCGCGCCGCTGGTCGGTGCGTTCTTCATCGACTTCACCAACGCCCTGATCATCACGGCGTACATCAACTTCTTCAGTTGAAGCGGGGAAGTGGCGCGCCCGGAGGGATTCGAACCCCCGACCCCAGCCTTCGGAGGGCTGTACTCTATCCAGCTGAGCTACGGGCGCGTGCCGCAATTGTCGCACGAAGGCCGCGTCGGACAAGCCGGTCCGCTCGTTCCGGAGCCACCGCAAGACCCTAGCGCCGCAACCGGTCCATCGCCCGCGTCAGCCCGTCGAGCGTCAGCGGAAACATGCGCCCCGCCATCAGCGCGTGGAGCATCCCGGTCGAGGGCGTGTAGCGCCAGGCATCCTCGTCGACCGGGTTGAGCCAGACCGCCTTCGGATACGCCGCGAGCACGCGCCGCATCCAGGTTTCGCCGGACTCCTCGTTCCAGTGCTCGATGCTGCCGCCGCGCACCGCGATCTCGTGCGGGCTCATGCTCGCATCGCCGACGAACACGACACGGTAGTCGCCGGCGTACTTGTGCAGGATGTCATGCGTCGGCGTCGGCTCCGACCAGCGCCGTGCGTTGTCGCGCCAGACGCGCTCGTAGATGCAGTTGTGGAAGTACCAGTGCTCGAGATGCTTGAACTCGCCGCGCGCGGCGTTGAACAGCGCCTCGCACTCGCGCACGTGCGTGTCCATCGAGCCGCCGATGTCGAGGAACAGCAGCAGCTTCACCGCGTTGTGCCGCTCGGGCCGGAAGCGCAGGTCGAGCATCCCCGCATTGCGCGCGGTATCCCGGATCGTGACGTCGAGGTCGAGCTCCTCGGCTGCGCCTTCGCGCGCGAACCGGCGCAACCTGCGCAGCGCGAGCGAAAGATTGCGCGGCGACAGCGCCTCGCGCTCGTCGAGGTTGCGGAACTCGCGCCGCTCCCAGATCTTGACCGCGCGGCCCTGGCGGCCGACACCGCCGATGCGCACGCCTTCGGGGTTGTAGCCGTACGCGCCGAACGGCGAGGTACCCGCCGTGCCGATCATGCGCGAGCCGCCCTGATGCCGCTCGCGTTGTTCCTTCAGCCGCTCGGCGAGCGTGCGCATCAGCGCGTCCCAGCCGCCGAGTGCCGCGATGCGGGCCTTCTCGTCGTCGCTCAGCAGCAGCTCGGCCTGTTTCGAAAGCCACGCCTGCGGCACGTCGGCGAGGAGCTCCGGCGCGAGCGCATCGACGCCGGCGAAGTACGCGGTGAACGCGCGGTCATAGGTGTCGTAGCGCGACTCATCCTTCACGAGCGCCATGCGCGCGAGCGCGTAGAACTCTTCGAGCGAGGCACTCGCGAAGCCGGCCTCGAGCGCACCGAGCAGCGCGAGCAGCTCGGTGATGCTCGCCTTGAGCCCGGCGCTGCGCAGCGCGAAAAAGAAGCGAATCAGCAACGGCTGTACCCGAAGGTATGGTGCGAAAGTCGCGAAGCTGCGCTATTGTGCCCCGCCCCGAGGCCGGCGCTGCGACGCGAAGCGCATCGTCGCCGTCCTCATGCGTACCCGCCGTTGAAAGACCAGCCGGGGGCGCAATCTACGAAATACGTCGTCTTTCGAACCAGGAGCAGGGCCATGCGTTCTCTTACCGTTTTCGCGTTTGCCGCCGCCGCGCTGCTGGCTGCGTGTGGCAGCAAGGAGAGCGCACCGGCGGGCGCGAGCGGCCAGCCCGCCAGGCCGGCCACGCCCGACAACGCCGTGAGCGGCATGGTGATCGCTGACGCGCCGTCGGCGCTCGCACCCGGCGCGACGCTGACGGTTCGCATGCTCGACGTCACCCGGGCCGACGGCGACGCGATGCTCGTCGCCGAGCAGACCTACCCTGTCGCGGCGATCCCCGCCGAATTCACGCTGCCGTACGATCCCGCGAAGGTCAGCTCGATCCGCACGTTCGCGCTCGAGGCGACCGTCATGGACCAGGGCGTCGCGCGCTACGTGTCGCAGGGTCGCGTCGGCGTGCTGACGCAAGGCAAGCCGAGCCACGCGACGATCCGTCTTGCCGAGGCGATGGTCGCGCCGGCGCCGAAGGATCCGGTCGAGGAGTTCAACAAGACGTTTGCGGCGTTCGAAGCGCAGCTCGGCGCGCTGAAGCGCGTAACGGGCTCGCGCATCGAGGGCGAGTCGGCCGCTTATGCATGGGATGCGTTCGGCGACACGACCGGCGTGCGGGTCGTGCGCGAAACCGTCAACAACGCGGAAGGCGTGACGGTCTCGACCTCGCGCTACGCGTTCGACGAAGCGGGCAAGCCGTGGCTGATCGAGCGCGAGACCGGCGGCGCGAAGACGCGCCTCGGCTGGGACGCGAGCGGCACCGTGCTCGTGCACGAGCGCAACGGCTCGCAGGCCGACATCGACCAGGGCGAGATCGACCGCCTCGTGCGTTCGGCCGAATCGGCGAAGGCCGCAGCGGCCGCGAAGCTCTGACAGCGACGCGCCGTCGCCGCTGCCGCGGCACCGCTCCCCTCACCGCATCGTCATTCCCGCGAAAGCGGGAATCCATTCTGCGGACGTGAAAATGGATTCCCGCTTTCGCGGGAATGACGGATCGGGTGGGCGCTTCGCCGCCGTCAGGCGACCCGCGCGTCGCAGGCTAGGCCTCGCGCCGCGCGATGAACGCGAGCTTCTCGAACAGCGCGACGTCGCCCTCGTTCTTCA
>DATLNY010000449.1:0-7117 GCA_035536495.1 Candidatus Saccharimonadia bacterium
GCGGAGCTCGAGTCGCTCGCACGCGAGCTCGGTGTCGAAGCGCGCGTCGTCGTGACGCCGCCGCGCGACGACGTGCGCGAGCTCATGGCGAGCGCGGCGTGCGTGCTGCAGCTCTCGCGCCTGGCGGAGACGTTCGGCCGGACCGTCCTCGAAGCACTGAGCCTCGGCGTGCCGGTCGTCGGCTATGCGCACGGTGGCGTCGGCGAGCTCCTCGACAAGCTCCATCCCGAAGGCGCGATCGAGCCAGGGCGTGTCGACCTCGCCGCGTCGCGCGTCGCGCAGATCCTCGCCGAGCGGCCCGCGATCGCGCTGCTCGCGGACTATCGCCTCGAGGACATGCAGCGCCGCACGCTCGCACTGTACGAGTCGCTCGCGCGCTCGCCCGCCAGCGCTGCCGCAGCGGCGGGTGGTCCGGCATGACGCGACAGGACGACACGACGCGCGCGCACGACTTCGTCGCGCTGCTGCCGCTGTGGCTCGTCGTCGTGCTGCTGCCGGTCGGCCGCACCGCCGAGTTGCCGCTGCTCGTCGCGGCGGTCGCCGGTTGCGTCGCCGCATGGCGCGAGCGCGCGGCACTGCGCGCGCACCCGGGCCTGCCACTGCTCGTCGCGGCGTTCGCGGCGTACTGGCTCGCGACCCTGATCTCGGCGCTCGATGCGATCGACCCGCGCAAGGCCTGGATCGAGACGGCCGCCGACCTTCGCTACCTGCCGTTCGGGCTGTATGCGCTCGCGGTCCTCGATACGCCGGCGCGCCGCGCGCGTTTCGCGTGGCTCGTCGCGATCGTCGTCGCATTCTGGGCGCTCGATGCGCTCGCGCAGGCCGCGTTCGGCACGAGCCTCGGCGGCACGCTCGAAGCCGATCGCGTGTCGGGCGTGTTCGGTGACGACAACCTGAAGCTCGGGCCGGTGCTTGCGGTGTTCGCCCCGGCGCTGCTCGTCGACGTCGTGCATCGCTACGGCCGGCGCGCGGCACTGATCGCGTGGATCGTGCTGGCCGCGGCGATCCTCGTTGCCGGTGCGCGCGCGGCGTGGATCGCGTTCGCGCTCGCGACGATCGTGCTCGTGGTCCGGATTGCGCACGACCGCCGCCAGCTGGCCGCGTTCGCGGCGACCGTGTTCGGCGCAGGCGCGGTGCTCGCCGCCGCGGGCTACGCGCTCTCCGATCGTGTCGCCGCGCGCGTGGATCGCAGCGCCACGGCGCTCGCGGGCGACCCCGCCGCGATCGACCACGCGCTCGCGTTCCGGCTGCCGATCTGGCAGACCGCGATCGCGGTCAGCGCGGCGCATCCCGTCAACGGCGTCGGCGTGCGCGGTTTCCGCCACGCCTATCCAGGCTACGCAGGGCCCGGCGACCGGTGGGTGGAGCCCGATTCCGACACCGGTGCCTACCATCCCCACCAGATCGTGCTCGAGCTGCTCGCCGAGACCGGCGTGATCGGCCTGCTGCTGTGGCTTGCGGCGGCCGCGGCGTTCGTCGCGGCGTGGCGCCGCGCGAGCCGCGCCGCGCGCCATGCCGCGTTCGCGCCGGGGCTCGGGCTCGTCGTGATGACGTTCCCGATCAACACGCACCTGGCGTTCTACTCGAGCTTCTGGGGGCTCGTGCTGTGGTTCCTCGTCGCGTGGTTCGCCGCCGCGCTCGCTGCCGGAGGCGAGCACGATGGCTGAGCCGCTTTCGGTCGTCGTCACGACGCTCGACAACGCAGCGACGCTCGCGCAGTGCCTCGGCTCGGTCGCGGGACTCGCGAGCGAGATCGTCGTGCTCGACTCCGGCAGCCGCGACGACACCGAGGCGATCGCGCGTGCGCACGGCGCGCGCTTCGTCGTCGAGCCGTTCAAGGGCTACGGCGCGCAGAAGGCGTCGGCGATCGCGCACGCCGCGCACGACTGGGTCCTGCTGCTCGACGCCGACGAGGCGCTCGACGAGGCGTCGCGTGCCGCGATCCGGGCGGTGCTCGAGGCGCCGGCGTTCCGCGCCTACACGCTGCCGCGCCGCGAGCAGCTGTTCTGGACGTGGCAGCACGTGCACGCGAAGCACAATGCGATGCTGCGCCTGTTCGACCGGCGCTGCGTGCGCTTCGGCACGAGCGCGATCCACGCCGCGCCCGAGACCGATGTGCCGGTCGGACGGATAGACGCGCCGTTCCTGCACCACGGCGAGCCCGACATCGCGACGAAGGTCGCGAAGATCAATCACTATTCCAGCGGCCTCGTCGAGGAGAAGCTCGCGCAGGGCTACCGCTGGCTGCGCCTGCGGATGGTGCTGCAGCCGCCCTGGCAGTTCGCGAAGAACTACGTCTTCAAGCGCCGCTTCCTCTCGGGCACCGCTGGCTTCATCGCGTCGGTGACCGAGGCGTACTACGTGTTCCTGAAGTACGCGAAGGTCCACGAGGCGCAGCGCCGCCACGGCGACGCTAGCCGTAAAGCCGCGGCTCGCCCTCGGGACGACGCTTGAAGCGGCGGTGGATCCACAGGTACTCGTCTGGCGCTTCGCGCACCATGCGCTCGATCAGCGCGTTGACGGCTGCCGCGTCGGCGACGGGATCGTCGCTCGGGAAATCCGGCAGTGGCGGCTCGATCCGGATCTCGTAGCCGCGGCCGTCGGCACGGCGCCGGTGGAAGAAACCGATCACCGCGGCGCCCGAGAGCCGCGCGAGCTGGTGCGTGGCGGTGATCGTTGCCGCCGGCACGCCGAAGAACGGCGCGAACACGACGTCCTTGCCGCGCATGTCCTGGTCGGGCGCGTACCAGAGGATGCCGCCGGCCTTGAGGTGCCGCACCGCGGCGCGCAGCTCGTCGCGCGCGAACATCCCGGCGGCGTAGCGCAGCCGGCCGCGTTTCACCGACCACTCGAGCACCGGATCGCCGTGCCGGCGATACATGCCCGCGACCGGCACGTGCCCGCACAGCAGCCGCCCGCACAGCTCGAGCGTCATGAAATGGCCCGACAGCAGGATCACGCCGCGGCCCGCAGCGGTCGCGGCGCGGATGTGCTCGACGCCCTCGAACGTGCTGTTGCGCGGCAGCGCGCCGAGCGGGCCCCACCACGCTCGCACGAACTCGAACACGCCGATGCCGAGCGAGCGGAAGCAGCGCTCGAGCAGCGACGCGCGCCCGTCGGCGTCGAGCTCGGGATAGCACAGCGCGATGTTGAGCGCCGCGATTTCGCGGCGCGCGCGCGCGAAGACGTGCGCGAGCGCGCCGATCGCGGCGCCGACCGCGCGCTGCAGCGGCAGCGGCAACTGCGCGAGCAGCCACAACGCCGCGACGCCGAGCCACATCGGCCAGTGGCGGGGATGCAGCAGCGCGCGCGGCACGGCAAGGGGCGGGGGACGCGACATCGGCGCGCGATGTTAACCGGTCGCGGCCGCGGAGCCCTTACTATCGCGGCGTGCACTTCCGCTTCCTCTACACGCTCACGATGTATCTCGCGGTGCCGGTGATCCTGTACCGGCTCATCGCGCGCGGGCTGCGTTACAAGGAATACTTCGGCCGCTGGAAGGAGCGCTTCGGCTTCTTCTCGGCACCGGGCTTCCGCGAATCGATCTGGGTCCATGCCGTCTCGGTCGGGGAGGTCAACGCCGCAGTGCCGCTGATCGAGGCGCTGATGCGCCGCTACGCGGATCAACCCTTCGTCATCACGACCGTGACGCCGACCGGCTCGGAGCGCGTGCAGAAGCTGTTCGGCGGCCGCGTGTTCCACGTCTACCTGCCGTACGATTTGCCGGCCTCGGTCGAGCGCTACCTCGACCGTGTGCGGCCGAAGCTCGCGGTGATCATGGAAACCGAGATCTGGCCGAACCTGTTCTTCGAGTGCCACGCGCGCGGCATCCCGATCGTCGTCGCGAATGCGCGGCTCTCGGAGCGTTCGCTCAGGGGTTACGGCCCGGTGCGCCCCCTCGCACGCGCGGCGCTCCAGTGCGCGAGCGAGGTCGCCGCGCAGTCGCAGGCCGACGCCGACCGGCTGCTCGCGCTCGGCGCGAACCCGGCCACGCTGTCGATCGCCGGCAACGTCAAGTTCGACATGGAGGTGCCGCCCGGCCTCGACGCGGCCGGCGGCGACGTGCGTGCAACCTGGGGCGCGACGCGTCCGGTCTGGATCGCCGCGTCGACGCACGAGGGCGAGGAGCTGCCCGCGATCGAGGCCCACACGCGCGTGCTGAAGCGATTCCCCGATGCGCTGCTGCTGCTCGCGCCGCGCCACCCCGAGCGCTTCCGCCCGGTCGCGCAGCTGTGCCGCCAGTACGGCTTCCGCAGCGCGGTGCGCAGCGAGGACATGGTCGCCGCGCGCGACACCGAGTGCTTCGTGATCGACACGCTCGGCGAGCTGCTGCTGTTTTATGCCGCGTCCGACGTCGCGTTCGTCGCGGGCAGCCTCGAGCCGATCGGCGGCCACAATGTGCTCGAGCCCGCGGCGCTCGGCAAGCCGGTCGTGGTCGGCCCGCACACGTTCAACTTCGCCGAGATCACCGAGAGCCTGATCGCCGACGGCGCCGCGCTGCGGGTCGGCGGCGCCGCCGAGCTCGGCGACGCGGTGTTGCGGCTGTTCGCCGAACCGGCGCGGCGTGCGGCGATGGGGACTGCTGCACTCGCGGCGGTCGAGCGCGAGCGCGGCGCGGTGCTGCGCGTGCTCGGCATCGTCGAACGCGTCGTCGCGGGTCTCCCCGCATGAACGATCCGCGCCTCGCCGAGCCCGCGCGACGCACGAAGCTCGAGGCGCGGATGCGCTTCGTCAACACGCTCGCGAAGCGGCTGCACGAGTACGGCACCTCGGCGCCGCGCCTCGAGTCGGCGATCGACAACGTCGCGGCGCGGCTCGGTCTGCATTGCCAGAGCCTCTCGACGCCGACTTCGATCATCCTGTCGTACACCGACCTCGACGACGACGACACGCTCGCGGATCACACGCAGGTGCTGCGCCTCGAGCCCGGCGAGCTCGATCTCAAGCGCCTGTCCGAAGTCGACGCGATCGCCGAGCAGGTCTCGGCGGGGCAGCTCGGCATCGTCGAGGGCTACCGCGCGCTGCGCGAGCTCGAGGGGAAGCCGCGGCCCCTGCTGTTGCGCGTGACGCCGGCCGCATATGGTCTGGCGTCGGGTTCGGTCGCGACGCTGTTCAAGGGCAGCTGGCTCGATGTCGCGACGGCGGCCGCGATCGGCGCGCTGATCGGGCTGATGGCGCTGTCGAAGCAGGCGCGCCCCGGTCTCGCCGCAGCGTTCGAGGCGCTCGCGGCGCTCGTCGCGGGATTCCTCGTCGTGCTCGTGCACGAGCACGCGCCGACGCTCGCAATGAACCAGGTGGTGGTCTCGAGCCTCATCGTGCTGCTGCCCGGCCTCACGCTGACGACCGCGGTCAACGAGATCGCTTCGAACCACCTCGTGTCAGGCGTTGCGCGCCTCGCGCAGGCGAGCGCGGTACTGCTCAAGCTCGCATTCGGCGCACTCGTCGCGATGCAGCTCGGCAAAGCGCTCGGCTTCGACCTGGCCGTCGCATCGGGCGTGCCGGTGCCGCAATGGGCCGAATGGCTCGCGCTGCTCGCAGGCAGTTTCGCGTTCGCGATACTGTTCCGCGCCGCGCGCGTCGACTATCCGCTCGTGATGGCGTCGGCCTGGCTCGGCTTCATCGCGACGCGCATCGGCGGCACGCTCGGCGGCGTGGAGTTCGGCGTGTTCATCGCGGCGTTCGTCGTGAGCGCGGCCGCGAACGCCTACGGTCGCATCCGCAACCGCCCCGGCGCGCTCGTGCGCGTGCCCGGCATCATCCTGCTCGTGCCGGGCAGCGTCGGCTTCCGCAGTGTCTTCGCGGCGTTCGAGCGCGACATCCTGTCCGGTCTCGAAATCGCGATCACGATGATCGTGCTGCTCGTGTCGCTCGTCGGCGGATTGCTGTTCGGCAATCTCGTGGTGCCGCCGCGCAAGACGCTGTCCTGATCCGGGCTCGTCGCGCCCGCTTTCGTCCACTCCGTCATTCCCGCGCAAGCGGGAATCCATTTTGCCGGCGCAGTGGCGGCTTTCAGCTGCCGAGCGTGCGGCCGCCGTCGACGCTGAGGATCTGGCCGGTCACGAACGTCGCGTCGCGCAGGAGGAACAGCACGGCGGCCGCGAGCTCCTCCGGCGTGCCGATGCGGCGCAACGCGGTGCGTGCGACGAGCGCCTGTTGTTCCTCGCTGCTCTTGCCGGACTCGGGCCAGAGCACGGCGCCGGGCGAGACGCCGTTGACGCGGACTTCGGGCGCGAGCTCCTTCGCGAGCGCGAGCGTGGCCATCGCGAGCGCGGCCTTCGCCATGCAGTAGACCGGATGGCGCGCGAGCGGCCGGGTCGCGTGGATGTCGATGAGGTTGACGATCGCGCCGCGCGCGCGCTTGAGGTGCGGCGCGGCGGCCTGCGCGAGGAAGTACGGCGCGCGGGCGTTCGACGCGAACAGCTCGTCCCATTGCGCCTGCGTCGTCGCGCCGATGGGGGTCGGGTAGAACGTCGAGGCGTTGTTGACGAGCGCGTCGAGCCGGCGGAATCGCTGCACGGCCTGGCGCACGAGCGCGTCGGGCGTGGCCGGGTCGGCGAGCTCGGCCTGCAGCAGCAGCGTCGAGCCCTCGCGGCGCGCCTCGAGCTCGCATGCGAGCTGCTCGGCTTCGTTGCGCGATCCGCGATGATGCAGCGCGATATCGTATCCGGCCACGTGCAGCGATCGTGCGATGACGCGGCCGATCCGGCGCGCGGCGCCGGTCACCAGCACGACGGGGCGATCGGCGGGGTCCACGTCGCTACGTTACCAAGCCGGGCCCCGATGTCGTACAAAGCACGCACCCGAACGCGCCGGAAAACCGATGCCGCTGCCGCAACCGACCCTCGACGAGACCGAACATTCGCAACGGCTCTGCGCGCTGATCCGCGAGGAGATCGCCGCAAACGGCCCGATCGACTTCGCGCGCTACATGGCGCTCGCGCTCTACGCACCGGGCCTCGGGTATTACAGCGCCGGCAAGGCGAGGTTCGGCGCGGCGGGCGACTTCGTGACCGCGCCGGAGCTCGGCGGCCTCTATGCCGCGACGATCGCGCGTGCGGTCGCGCCGGTGCTGCGCGAGACGCACGGCGACTTCGTCGAGCTTGGCGCGGGCTCGGGC
>DATLNY010000450.1:0-2437 GCA_035536495.1 Candidatus Saccharimonadia bacterium
ACGACGGCCGGGGTGCGGGTGCCGCGCAACGACCCGGGAATGACCGCGGGGTTGCGGGTGCCGACGAGCAACGACGGCTGCGTTACGGAATGTATCCGAGCTGCCACAACGCGGCTGCAGCGGCAGCGGCCGCGAGCACGCCGATCGTGATCCACAGGCCCGCCGACGATTTCCGCACCGGTTCCGGCGCAGGCGCCGGCGTCGGTCTGGTCGTCGCCGCCGCGCTCTCCATGCCGGGCGCGACGAGCAGGAAGCGCACGGTGTCGAGCCTGAGCTCCTCGCCCGCACGAAGCATGCCCTGGTGCACGCGCTTGCTCGCGACGAACGTGCCGTTCGCGGAACCGAGATCCTCGACCGCGACGCCCTCGGGCATCACCTGCAGCTTCGCGTGGTGGCGCGAGATCTCCTCGGCCGGGATGCTGATGTTGCAATCGGCCGCGCGCCCGATCGTCATCGTGCCGTATAGCGGGAAGGTCTTGCCGAACGTGCTGCCCGAGACGCCGCGCAGCACGTACTTCGGCAGCGCCATGCGCACGCGCGTCTTGCCGTCGTCCTCGTTCGGATCGGGTTGCTTCTGCACGACGGGCGCTGCCGCGGCCGCGGCCGTCGCGCGCTCGACCGACACGACGCGGACGCCGACCTTCGCGACGAGCAGCAGGTCGCCGGCCTTCAGCGGCGCCTCGCCGACGACCTGCTTGCCGTTGACGACGACGACGTTGCCGGGCGCGGACAGACGCACCACGCCGGCGCCGTTCTGTTGCTCGATCGTGCAGTGCTGCGGCGCGATGCCGGGGGCGACGAGCGTCACGTCGACGCCCGCGCCGCTGCCGATCTTCGTCGTGCCGTCCTTGAGCTCGAGCGGGCCGTGCTCGCCATTCGGGAAAAGCAGCTTCATCTGGACCTGCGCCTCGGTAGGGGGAATCGCGTCAATCGATCTCGCGCACGACGCGGAAGCCGACGGTGTTCGCCGCGACATCGTTGCCGAGCGCCACGCGCTGCGCGACCTCCGGCCTGTCCTTCGCGCTGAACCACGCGCTGCCGATCGCGGCATGCTCGCGGCAACCCTGCGCGCAGTCGCCGAGCCACTCACGCACGTTCCCGGCGAGGTCGTGCAGACCGGCCGGCGACGCATCATAGCTCGCGACCGGGGCCGCTTCGGCGTGACGGTCGTCGCAGCCGTAGGCTTCGCGCGCATCGAACTTGCCGCGGTAGCGCGAATCGGCGACGTTCGCGCGGCAATCGGCCGCCCCGCCGGCGCCGCGCGCGAACCCCGTCCACTCGCTCGCGCTCGGCAGGCGATAGCGCTTGCCGGTCTCGCGGGAAAGCCAGCGCGCGTAGTCGTCGGCGTCGGCCCATGCGACGCAGACGACGGGATGGCGCGCGGACTGCGGGTAGCCCGGGCTTTCGAAGCTGCGGGACTTGCCGCCGCCGCGGAAGAACGATTCGCGGTCGCGGCACGCGGGACGGTTGCCGCGCGCACGCGCGCCGCGCGCCTGCCAGTAGCGGCGGAAATCCGCGACGGTCGTCTCGGTACGAGCGACCGCGAGCTTGCCGCCTGGGACGACGATCATCTCGGGAGCCGTGGCGGCGTCGCGAAAGACGAAGCCCGGCCGCCCGATGCGCCGTGCGTCGGCGAGCCCGCGCTGCGCCTCCTTCGAGCCCGCGTCGAACGTGAGCGCGCGTTCGTACGCCGCGATCGCGGCGCCCTGGTCCCACTTCGCCGCGGCCGCGCTGCCTGCCTCGATCGCCGCGTCGCGCAGTCGCGCGCGACGTTCGCGCACGCGCTGCGCCGGCGCGGCCCCTTCCGGCACGCGCGCCGCGATCTGGTCGGCGCGCCCGAGCAGCTCGAGGAACTCGCGCTCGTTGCCTTCGCCGTAGCGTTTTTCCGCGAGCTCGATGTAGCCGCTCGCGACCGCGGCGATGCCCTGCCGCGCGCGCTCGAGCTCGCGGGTCGCACGACGGCGCTCCGCGAGCTTCGCCGCGAGCTCGTAGCGTTCGAGCGCGTTGCGGCCCGCCGGCTGCGTGTAACGCTGCGCGGCGAGGTCGGCGTTCGCGAGCGCGAGCAGCACGGGGACGGGGTCGACGACGGTCGTCGCGAGCGCGGTGCGCAACGCGGCCGGGTCTTCCTCTGCGGGCGGCACGGCGGGTAGCGGCGTCGCCGACTCGTCGTACGCGCCGGCAAATTCGGTTCCTGCTTCGGACGGCGCTGCCGCCGGAGTCGCGGATACGGCAGCGGTACCGAGGTTCGGCACGGGTGCGGCGTCCGCGACGCCTGCGGTGTTTCCCGGCACGCCAGCCGGCGCGGCAGTCGAAGTCGCATCGGCCGATCGCGACGGCAGCCGGGTCAGCGCAAATGCGGCGAGCGCGACCAGCGCGATCACCGCGGCGCCGATACCGAGCGCACGCCACGGCGGCGCACCGCGCGGTGTGCGCGCGG
>DATLNY010000451.1:0-10276 GCA_035536495.1 Candidatus Saccharimonadia bacterium
AAGCGGCGACGGTTTGGCGCCGATGCGTGGCGACGGGATGACGCCCCCTTGGGGGTGATGGAGCAAGCGATGGCCTTGAAGAGCAAGTACCCCTACTACCTCGCGAGCGAAGCGGTCTTCGCGAACGAGGACCTCGAGGTCACCGACAAGTACACCGGCGTGATCGCCACGCGCGTGGCGATGGCCGACGCGAAGGCCATCGATGCCGGCATCGCAGCGGCCGTCGCGTCGCAGCACGCGATGCAGGCGTTCCCGCCCTACAAGCGCCAGGAAGTGCTCAATCATTGCGTCGCGCGCTTCAGGGAGCGTTTCGAGGAGATCGCGCTTGCGCTCTGCATCGAGGCCGGCAAGCCGATCAGGGATTCGCGCGGCGAAGTGTCTCGCCTGATCGACACGTTCCGCGTGGGCGCGGAGGAGGCCGTGCGCATCGGCGGCGAGGTCATGAACCTCGAGATCTCCGCGCGCGCGAAGGGCTACCGCGGCATGTGGAAGCGCGTGCCGATCGGGCCGTGCTCGCTCATCAGCCCGTTCAATTTCCCGTTGAATCTCGCCGCGCACAAGATCGCACCGGCGATCGCGGCGGGATGCACGTGGGTCATGAAGCCCGCGTCGCGCACGCCGATCGGCGCGCTGATCATCGGCGAGATCCTAGCCGAGACCGACCTGCCGAAAGGCGCGTTCTCGATCCTGCCCGCGCATCGCGAGGGCGCCGATCTCTTCACGGTCGACCCGAGGCTCAAGCTGCTGTCGTTCACCGGATCCCCGGCGGTCGGCTGGGAGCTGAAAGCGAAGGCCGGCGCGAAGAAGGTCGTGCTCGAGCTCGGCGGCAATGCGGCGTGCATCGTCGATGCCGACCAGCGGGACAATCTCGACCGCGTGATCGAGCGGCTGATCTTCGGCGGCTTCTACCAGTCGGGGCAGAGCTGCATCCACGTGCAGCGCGTGCTCGTCCACGCGTCGCTCTACGACGAGGTCAAATCGCGCTTCGTCGCGGCCGCGAAGCAGCTCAGGATGGGCGACCCGAAGCACGAGGACACGTTCGTCGGGCCGATGATCTCCGAGGGCGAGGCGAAGCGGCTGCACGGATGGATCGACGCGGCCGTCAAGGCCGGCGGCAGGCTCCTGTGCGGCGGCAGGCGCGACGGCGCGATGCTCGAGGCGACGATCGTCGAGGACGTGCCGGCCGGACAGGCGCTCGCGGACGAGGAGGCATTCGGACCCGCGGTCGTGCTCCAGAAGTACGAAGACTTCGACGCCGCCCTCGCGCTGATCAACGAGTCGAAGTTCGGCCTGCAGGCCGGCATCTTCACGAACGACATCCACAAGGCGATGCACGCGTGGGACGTGCTCGAGGTCGGCGGTGTCGTGATCGGCGACGTGCCGAGCTGGCGCGTCGACAACATGCCCTACGGCGGCGTGAAGGACTCGGGTCTCGGCCGGGAAGGCGTCAAATTCGCGATCGAGGACATGACCGAGATCCGGCTCCTAGTGGTGCGGGATCGGTGACGCCATGACGAGGCGCGCGCTCGCGGCAACCCGTTTGGCGTTGCTCGTGTCGATCGCGACGTGCGCCGTGCCTGCACGCGCCGCGATCGAGATGAGGGACGGCAACAATAAGCAGGTGGCGCACGATTACGAAGGACCGAAGCAGTCACTGCTTCAGTTCACGCGCACCTACAACAGCCTGGGCGGCCGCAGCCGCCTTACGCAAAGCAAGTGGTTGACGACGTTCGACCGGTCCATTCGAATGCCGGACGAAAAGCACTCCGAGTACCGACTGCGACGCCCGGACGGCCTCCAGGTCTGGTACGAGGAGGTCGATGGAAAGTTCGTACCGCACTCGCCGTTCGGGATTGCGCTCGAGCGAAACGCGACCGGCTGGCGCGTCAGGCTCCCCGACGGCGGCATCGAGGAGTATTCGCCTGGAGGGTCATTGCAGCGCATGGCCCGAGCCGATGGGACGGAAGTCGTCGTCACGTACGGGGAGAGTCCGGAGCGGCCGGTGCGGGCCACGGAGTCCACCGGCGCGTTCCTCGAATTCTTCTACACCGGCGACAAGCTGACGGAGCTGCGGGACCACCGCGGCCGGCGGTGGACCTACGAATACGTTCCCTACGTCAATGTTTCCCATGTCGTCGGACCGGACGGGGTTCACCGGACCTATCACTACGAGGACTACCGGAACCCGTGGTCGCTCACCGGGGTGAGCGTGGGGCGCACCTATCCCCCGGCACCGGAGGATCGCGCAGTCACGTGGGCCTACGACGCGGAGAACCGCGCGATCTTCAGTGAGTTGAAAGGCGGCATCAACCGGACCGAAGTCGAATACCTCGACGACTTGGTCCGGATCGCGCGAAGCCCGACCGGAACACGCGAGTACACGTACGTCCGGATGCCGAACGGTGCGCGATCACTCGCACGCAAGGTGCGGATCGCGGAAGACGGAACTCGAACCGTCGAGGTCGAGTACGCGTACGACGCGAGCGGCGCGCTCGTCGAAACCGTTCGGCCCGGGCTCAGGGAAACCCAGGCTTCACTCAACGAAGCCAACAAGCCGGCGCGCCGGGTACTCGCGGCGGGTACCGCCGACGAAATGTCCGTGGATCAATGGTTCGACGCACGCTTCCCGGAAAAGCTCGTGCGATCTGCGGCGAAGCACCTGCGATCAGGCGAGGCGCGCACGGTCGAAATGCAATACGACGCGTGGGGGCGTCCGACCTCGATGAGCGTCTCGCACTCCGGGCCGGGTCGCGTCCCGTACAGCGCAACGTGGACGCTGGCGTATGCGGGGCCGGACCGCAAGCTCAGCAGCATCGACGGCCCGAAAGACGGGCCAATTGACGCGATCCGCTACGAGTACGACGACGCGCGCCGCCTGTCGCGTGTCGTCCGCACCGACGGTGCAGTGATTCGCGACGCGATTCGGTACGACCCGCTCGGCCGCATCGTGGCGGAACGACGGGGTACCCATTCGATCCAATACTCGTACGACGCGGTCCACGACTGGGTCAATCAGGCGACCCTCGACCGCAACGGCACCATCGCGCGGCTGGCGTGGACGCACGGGCCGCGACGGCGCGTCGTTGCCGTCGAGCTCGCGCTGGACGGCGAAACACGGCACATCGACCTGGAAGTCGACGGCGCCAACCGCATCGTCGTCGCGCGATCGACGCTCGGACACCGCCTCGTGTTCTCGCATCCGAACTCGCCCGGCTTCGGCCGCGTCACGCTCTCCGCGCCGGCGTCGAGTCAGGCCTGGTTCTCGGATTTCCTCGACGACTCGGAACGCTTCCTCGAAGCACTGCGCGGTGCCGAATGCGAGTGCCTCGACGCGGGGCGCATGCTGAGCCATGAAGCGCTCTCCGCGCCGTCGACGTTCCTGCGGCTGCACAGGATCGCGCGCTACGCCCAATCGGACCGCGTCGGCCCGAACGACCGTTGATGCGCGTCCGAGGTGCGCCTCGAAATCGTCAAGTTCGCGATCGAGGACATGACCGAGATCCGGCTGCTCGTCGTGCGCGACCGGTAACGCGCGCGGCGCGCGCGGCGCGCGTCAGCCCCCGGCCATCCGCGCGGCCTCCTCGGCCGGCCGCGGATGTGCGAACAGGAAGCCCTGGCCGAGCGAGCAACCGAGATCGATGAGTGTCTCGCGCTGCAACGTCGTCTCGATGCCCTCGGCGATCACTTCCATCCCGAGTGAACTCGCGAGCGTACAGATCGCACGCACGACCGGTGCGCTGCCGCCGCCGGCCTTGCTCGCCTTGAGGTCCGCGACGAACGAACGGTCGATCTTGAGCGCCTGCAACGGGAAGCGGTGCAGGTACGAAAGCGACGAGTAGCCGGTGCCGAAGTCGTCGAGCGCGGTCAGCACCCCGGCGACGCGCAGCCGTTCGAGCGTGTCGCGGATCTGCTCGGGGTTGTCGAGGAGCACGCCCTCCGTCACCTCGAGGCGCACCGCGAACGGCGGCACGTCGAACTGTGCGAGCAGCCCGATCACGCGCTGCGCGAGGTCGGCCTGGCGGAAATGCCGCGCCGAGACGTTGATGCTGACGTAGCGGCCTTCCGTCGCCAGCACGGGCAGCTCGCGGCACGTCATCTCGAACATCTGCCAGTCGATCTGTTCGGCGCTGCCCGATTCCTCGGCCACCGCGAGGAAGTCCGCCGGCAGCAGCAGGCCCCGCTCCGGATGCCGCCAGCGCAATAGCGCCTCGTAGCCGACGACCGACGCATCGGACAGGCGCACGATCGCCTGGAAGTGCGGCTCGAACTCGTGCCGCGGGATCGCGCGGCGCAGGTCGCCCTCGAGGTCGAGCAGGTTGAGCGCCTCCTCGTGCAGCCGCTCGTCGAACAGCTCGAAGCGCTTGCGGCCCTTGGCCTTAGCGCGATACATCGCGACGTCGGCGTCGCGCAGCAGCTCCTCCGCGCTCGAGTAGCGCTCGTGCGACAGCGCGATGCCGACCGAGGCCGAGGTGAAGAGCTCCTTGCCGCCGACGCGCATCGGCTGCGACAGCGCGTCGATGATGCGCTCGGCGACGATCGCCACCGAGTCGATCGCGTGGATGTCCTCGAGCAGCACCGCGAACTCGTCGCCGCCGAGCCGCGAGACGACGTCGGGCTCGCGCACGCAGTGCAGGAGCCGCACGCCGGCTTCCTTGAGCATCTCGTCGCCGACCAGGTGTCCGACCGAATCGTTGACGACCTTGAAGCGGTCGAGGTCGAGGAACAGCACCGCGAACTGGTGGTGCGGGTCGCGCCGGAAGCGCGCAAGCGCGCGGCTCAGCCGGTCGAGCAGGAAGCTGCGGTTCGGCAGGCCCGTCAGCGCGTCGTGCAGCGCCTCGTGCTTGAGCTTGAGCTCGACCCGCTCGCGCACCGAGATCTGGTCGCGCAACTCGCGGTTGGCCTCGGCGAGCTCGCGGGTGCGCTCCTCGACGCGGCGCTCGAGGTTCGCGTAGGCGGCCTTCAGCGACTCCTGCGCGCGCTTGCGCTGCAGCCCCGTGGCGATGTGGAACGAGACGAACGTCAGCAGCTCCTGGTCGCGCAACGTGTAGCTGTGCGCGTCGCTGTAGCTCTGCACGACGAGCGCACCGACCGTGCGCTCGCCGTCGATCAGCGGAACACCGAGCCAGCAGTTCGAGCGCGTGCCGCTCGAGCGCACCGCGCCAGATGCGATCATCCCGTCGATGTCGCTGCGCTGCGCGAGCAGGGGCCGCCCGTGCTTGAGCACGTAATCGGTGAGGCCGTTCTCGATGCGGCGCGGGACGAAGTCCGAGCGCGGATCGTTCTCGTCCTCGGCGTACGGAAACCACAGCTCCGCGCCGTTCTCGGACACGAGCGCGATGAAGAAATTGCGCGCGTACAGCAGCTCGCCGACGATCCCGTGCACTGCGGCGTAGAATTCGTCCATGCCGAGCGACGTGCTCGCAAGCTCGGCGATGCGGAACAGCGCGGCCTGCAGCTTCGCGCCGCGCTGGCGCTCGTGCACCTCGAGCGTCAGCACGCGGTTGGTCTCGCCGAGCTCGCGCGTGCGCTCCTCGACGCGCCGCTCGAGCTCCTCCTGTGCCTGCTTGCGCTCGATCGCGGTCTGGATGTGGCGCGCGACGAACTGCAGCAGCGCGTTGTCCTCGGGCGTGTAGCAGATCCCGACGTAGCTCTGCACGACGATCGCGCCGCGCACGTCCTTGCCCGACAGCAGCGGCACGCCGAGCCAGTCGAGTGCACGCGGCCCCGAGCCGTGCAGCGGCGCGCCCGAATCGAGCTGCTGCAGCAGGTCCTCGGTCGTGCCCATCAGCGGCTTGCCGCGGTGGATCAGGTGCCAGGTCGGCGAATACTCGATTTCGCTCATCGGGTACTCGTGGCCGGGCGCCGGCCGGTCCGGATCGACGGTGTCGACGAAGTAGATGAACCGGACCGAATCGCGCGACGGGTCGAACTGGACGATGTAGAGGTTCTCGGCATACATCAGCGACGCGACGATGTCGTGCATCGCGCGCAGCACGTCGTTCATGTCGAGCATCGAGCTCGCGAGGTCGGCGATGCCGAACAGCGCGCGCTGCAGGCGCTCGGCCTTCTCGAGCCGCCGCACCGAATGCCGCAAGCGCTCGAGCTCGAGCGCCTGCGCGATGCGCGGCCGCGCGAGCGCGACGAACCGCTCCCACGCATCGGCCGGACGCTCGACGTCGCAAAGGAGCGTCGCCCACGCGTCCGCGTCGGCCGATCGCATCGCGACCGCGAGCTGCGCGCCGTGCGCGGAACGCACCGCCGTGTGGAGCGGTTGCGCGAGCGCATCCTGGACGAGGCGATCCTCGTCGGCGGTCAGCGCGCGCGGCGGATGCTGCTCGCGCGCGGAGCCGCCCTCGGGCGACCAAACGAGCACGGCGGATCGGCACCCGAACTCGCGCTGTGCATGCCCGACGAGCACCGTCGCGAGCTCGCGCATCGAACCGGCCTCGACGAGACCGGCCGCAAGCGCGGCGCTCGCCTCGGCGGGACCGGGGCCAGCGGCGCCGGGCTCGAATGTGCGGGGAACTGACACCATCCCGTCCGAGTGTAGTCGCACGCCCGAGCGCAGCGCAGCCCGCGGCGGCATCCCGGCCTGACCCCGTTCAGCGCGGCGGCGCGTTCCATCGTGCACCGTGCGAGGCACGGGTACTTCGCGTACGCTGAACCCATGCCGGGCGACGCGCACGCAACGACCGACGAGGAGCTGATGCTGGCCTACGCGCGCGGCGAGATTCGCGCCTTCGACGACCTGTACGCGCGCCACCGCGGTCCGCTGTACCGCTTCGTGCTGCGCACGATCAAGGACCGCGCGCTCGCCGACGAGCTGTTCCAGGAAACCTGGAGCCGCGTCGTCGCCGCGCGCCTGCGCTATCGGCCGCAGGCGAAGTTCTCGACCTGGCTGCTGCAGATCGCGCACAACCTCATGATCGACCACTTCCGGCGCATCCGGCCGCAGGCCGGTGCCGAGGAAACGGAGCTCGTGCTCGCGACGCTCGACGCGCCCGAGCACGAGCAGCCCGAGCAGCAGCTGTCCGAATTCGAGCAGCGCCGGCGCATCGAGCTCGCGCTCGAGGAGCTGCCGCCCGAGCAGCGCGAGGCGTTCCTGCTGCGCGCGGAGCAGGAGCTCGGCATCGAGGAGATCGCCGAGGTTGCCGGAGTCGGCCGCGAAACGGCGAAATCGCGCCTGCGTTATGCGCTCGCGAAGCTGCGCGAGAGGCTCGCGTCGTGAGCCTCTCGCCGCGCGAACGCGAACGGCTCGACGCGCTCGTCGCCGCGTACGGGCGCCTGCCGAAGGCCGAGCCGCCGGCCGCGGTCGACGCCGCGGTGCGCGCAAACGCGCGCGCCGCGCTGCAGCGCGTACGGCCACGCTGGCCCGGGTTGCTCGCCACGGCGGCGACGATGACGATCGCGATCGGGCTTGCATGGCAGCTGCGCGACGCCGAAGACGCGCGCGAAGCGCAGCGCCCCTCGGCGACCTCGATGCCGGCGCCGCAGCGCACGGACCCGGGCAGGACCACGGAGGTGGTCGAGGACGGCACCGCGGTTTCGACCGACCCGGATCTTCGCGAGCGCGACGTGAAAGCCCGGGACGTGCCCGAAACGCCGCGCGCGTTCGACGACTTCGAGGAAACCCCTGCCGCGCCTGCGCCGCCGCCGCATGATCCGAGCGCGCGCAGGGCCGAAGCCGAAGCCGCAGCGCCCGCGGAACCGCGTGCGCGCGCGCCGGTCCCCGCTCCGCAGCCGATCCCCGAAGTCGAACAGGCCTCGCAGGCTTCGGGCGAGCCGCCGTTGCGCAAGCAGGCCGACGCGTTGTTCGAATCGAAGACAGCGCCTGCCCCGCCCCCGGCCGCGATCCGCGTGCCGGCAGCACCGCCCGCGGTTGCGAGGAGCTCCGCCGCAGCGACGCGGGACGCGCCGCAGCAGGAACGACTCTCGCGCGATGCCTCGGCGAATGCGATCGAGGCGCTCGAATCGGCCCCGACGGATCGCGCCGACGCGCGGCTCGGCGCGGCGGCGGCAACGCGCGAGCCGCGCGACTGGCTCGACGAGATCGTCCGGCTTCTGCGCACCGGCCAGCGCGAGCGCGCGATCGAATCGCTTCGCGAATTCCGCGCGGCGCATCCCGATGCCGAGCTTCCGCCGGAGCTCGCCGAACTGCTGCCCTGATCACGCTCGCGCAACGCGCGAGCCACGCGTCGCTCCGCTTACAATGACGCGATGTCCGATGCCGAACCCGAAAAGAAAACCGACGTCCGGCCACTCGGGCGCGTCTGGCCCTACGTCGCGCGCTATCGCGGGCTGATCGCGGGCTGGATCGGCTTCCTGCTGCTGTCCTCGGCCGCGACGCTGACGCTGCCGTTCGCGGTGCGCCAGATGATCGACCGCGGCTTCTCGACTGCCGACGCGGCCTACGTCGACCGCTACTTCCTCGCGCTGTTCGGCGTCGCGGCGGTGCTCGCGCTCGGCACGGCGATGCGGTTCTTCTTCGTGTCGCTGCTCGGCGAGCACGTCGCGGCGGACCTGCGGCGCGCGCTCTACGCGCACCTCCTCAAGCTCGACCAGGCCTTCTTCGAGACGACGCGCATCGGCGAGCTGCTCTCGCGCATCACGACCGACACGGAGCTCGTCCAGACCGTGGTTGGCTCGTCGGCGTCGGTCGCGGTCCGCAGCCTCGTCACGCTGGTCGGCGCCTCGACGCTGCTCGTGCTGACGAGCCCGCGCCTCGCGGGTTATGCCGCGCTCGTGATCCCGCTCGTGCTGCTGCCGATGATCGTGTTCGGACGGCGCGTGCGCGCACTGTCGCGGCAGAGCCAGGACCGCATCGCCGATACGAGCGCGCTCGCATCCGAGACACTCGGCGCGATGCACACGATCCAGGCCTACACACGCGAGGCCGCGGAGCGCCGCCGATTCGACGCCGCGGTCGCGAGCACGCTCGTCACCGCGAAGCGACGCGTCCGCATGCGCGCGGGCCTCACCGCCGCGGTGATCCTGCTCGTGTTCGGCGCGATCACCCTGGTCCTGTGGATCGGCGCGAAGGCGGTGCTCGGCGGCACGATGACGGCCGGCGTGCTGAGCCAGTTCGTGCTCTACGCCGTGATGGCCGCGGGCAGCGTCGGCGCCCTGACGGAAGTCTGGGGCGAAGTGCAGCGCGCCGCCGGCGCGATGGAGCGGATCGGCGAGCTGCTCTCGACCCGGCCCGCGATCGCCGATGCCGCGGCGCATACGACGGTCGTGCGGCCGAGCCGCGGCGCGATCCGCTTCGAGCGAGTCGAGTTCCACTACGCGTCGCGTCCCGACGCACCGGCACTGCACGACTTCTCGCTCGAGGTGGCGCCCGGTGAAACGGTCGCGCTCGTCGGCCCGTCGGGCGCGGGCAAGTCGACGGTGTTCCAGCTGCTGCTGCGCTTCTACGAGCCGCAGGGCGGCGCGATCCGCATCGACGGCTTCGACATCGCGGCGATGCCGCTCGCGGAGCTGCGCGGCGCGATCGCGCTCGTGCCGCAGGATCCCGTCATCTTCGGTTCTTCGGCGCGCGACAACATCGCGCTCGCCGACGAGGGTGCAAGCGCCGACGACGTCGAGCGCGCCGCGCGCGCGGCCGAGGCGCACGAATTCATCGCGCAGCAGCCGCAGGGATACGACACCTACCTAGGCGAGCGCGGCGTGCGCCTCTCCGGCGGCCAGCAGCAGCGCATCGTCATCGCGCGCGCGCTGCTCAAGGACTCGCCGATCCTGCTGCTCGACGAGGCGACGAGCGCGCTCGACGCGCAGAGCGAAGCGGCGATCCAGCACGCGCTCGAGCGCCTCATGCGCGGCCGCACGACGCTCGTCATCGCGCACCGCTTGGCGACGGTGCAACGCGCCGACCGCATTGTCGTGATGGACCAAGGCCGGATCGTCGCGGTCGGCACCCACGACGAGCTCGTGCGCCGTGGCGGCCTCTACGCCGAGCTCGCCCGCCTGCAGTTCGCCGCGCACGCCCTCGCTTCCTGACCTCCGCCTTCCGGGCGCCGTCGGTGTGTCGCGCGTGAGTGCCTCTGCACCGGCCTGCGAAGGCGCCCGCGCTACGCGCGGGTGCCCGAGCCGTGCATCGCAATTCGGGGCCGCAATTCAACTCGCACATCCATGTGCTCAAACAGAATTGCTTTCCCCCCGAATTCGACGACGCTGCTCGGCGCCTGCGCAACGGCTGCCGCAGGCGCAATCGCACCCGCCGCCTCGACCGTGTGCGCGCGTCCCGAGCCTCAGAGTAGTCGGTGTGTCGCGCGTGAGT
>DATLNY010000452.1:0-4580 GCA_035536495.1 Candidatus Saccharimonadia bacterium
TCAACTGCCCGAGCTTCTCGAGCGAGGTATCGGGCCGCAGGTTGTTGTCGCGCTTGACGCCCCGGAACTCGACGACGAGATCGTCGTGAAAACCGCGGTCGTATGCCGCGGCGGCCTTCTGGTGCGATGCGAGCGCGATGCGATCCTGGTCCTCGCGCGGGATGCCCCATTCCTTCGCCATCGATTCGCAGTGATCGCCCATGCTCTTGCCGGTTCGCGGCTCGGCGACGCCGGGGAAATGCGGCTTGAGCTCGCCGACGCCGAAGCCTTTCCACGCGACGGCGCGCTGCTGCAACGACTTCGCGCGCGCGGTCGCGAGGATGCGCGAGCCGAACTCTTTCGAATAGACGATCGGCACGTCGGACGTCGTGTCGGAGCCGCCCGCGACGCCTGCGTCGATCTGGTTCAACGCGACCTTGTTCGCGATGTGGATCGTCGTGTCGAGGCCCGTGCCGCACGCGCGCGCCATCGTGATGCCCGGTGTCCGCGGCGAGAGCCCCGACGACAGCGTGACCTCGCGCCCGAGGTTCCAGTCCGACGAGTGCTTGATGACCGCGCCGAGCGCGACCTCGCCGAGCTCCTCGCCCGCGAGGTTGTAGCGCTCGACGAGGCTCGCGACGGCCTTGACCGACATGCCGAAGTTGCCGACGTCGACGTACGCGGTGTTGCTGCGGCAGAACGGGATGCGCATGCCGCCGAGGATCGCGGCGCGTCGCGGCAGTTGGGCGTTCATCGATGCTCGTCCATGCGCGGGTGGAGCGCCGGATGCTAGCACCGCGCTCCGAGGCTCAGCGTGCGGCGCCGGCTTCGGCGCGCTCGGCGAAGAACGCATCGGCGAACGGCCAGAACGTCCACGCCGGCGGCGAGCGGCGGATGCAGTGATCGAGCTCGTCGGCGAGCCGCTGCATCGCCGCCTCGCGATCGGTCACGACGAACGACTCCGAGATCCGCACGATGCGGTTGCCGGTCGCCGCGTCGAGCTCGACCGCGAAGAACACGACGGGGATGCGCGTGCGCTCGGCGAGCTTGACGAGCCCCGACGGCAGCGCCGCGCGGCGGTCGAGCAGGCGCACGGGGTGCGCGCCGCCGACCGCATCGGGCGGCACGTCGATCAGCGCGAGCAGCGAGTCGCCGCGCTCGAGCGCCCGCAGGAACGCGCGCGCGCCACCGCCCGCGTAGATCAGCTTCGCGCCCGCGACGCGCTCGACTTCCGCGAGCCGCGTGCGACCGTAGCGCAGCAGCACGGGATCGTGCCGCACGTGCGCTTCGTCGAGCCGCGTCGAAAGGCACGCGATGCGGCGGCCTGTCTGCGCGAGGCTCGCGATGCCGAACATGCCGACGCCCCAGTGCACGGTGATCGCGAGCACCGGCGCATCACCGGCGGGCCATGCGCCGACGCGCTCGACGTGCGCGGCGCGGACGTGCTCGCCCTGGTGGAGCGACAGATAGAGGTCGGCGTGGTCGACGAGCCGCAGCGCGCGCTGCTCGCGCGCGAAGTGGCGTGCGTCGTCGCACCAGCCGTAGCGCTGCGCGACGTGCGTCGCGGCCGAGACCGGCTCGCGATACAGCGCCGGGAATCGCGCGAGCAGGCGCGCGACGCGGTGCCCGAAGCGCCACGGCAGCGCCGCGATCGCGCGTGGCAGCAGCTCGAGCTCGAGCATCGAGCGTAGCCGGGCACGGACGGAGCGCGCGCGTTCGGACGTCATGGGTTCGCCGCGGTGGGACGCGCGATGTTAGTCGAACGCGCCAATGAAAACGGCGCGCCTCGCGGCGCGCCGTGCGCGGAGCCGGCGATGCGGTCCGGTATCAGCTGTCGAAATCGTCGCGCAGCATCGGCGGCTTCAGCTCGCAGACGATCGCGACGCGTCGCAGTGCCGACGCGCTGTCGGGCAGCAGCGCGGTATAGGAAAGCTGCGAGACGGGGAAGCACGCGCGCGGCGCGCCGTCGCCGGGGCAGTGGTATCGCAGGCACGCGGCGTTGCCGGCGCCCGAGCCGGCGATGCAGCTGTCGACCGGGACGGTCGCGTCGAACGTCACGCCGTGCGCGGGATGGCAGCCCGACACGGTGTCGGGGCCGGCCACGCCGACGACCTCGGTGCCCTTGATCGAGACTGGCGCCGCGCTCGGCGAATCGTCGCAGACGACCGTGATCGCAGCACCACCGCCTGTCGGGGTGTACTTCACCAACGGGCCACTCGGCAGGATGTCGGGATCGTTGCTCGCGAGCGCGGGCTGGCAGGTGCGCCGTACGCCGTTGTCCATGCAGTCGAACGAGAAGCGCATGCCCTGGACCGCAGCGGCCGGTGTCAGTCGAACGTTTTCGGCCGCCGCGCAGATCAGCGGCTGCTGCGTGCCGACCTTGAAATTGACCGAGATCGCGGCATCGGCCGCGGGTACCAGGAATGCGCCGGTGCACAGCGCCGCTACGACCCGAGAGAACATCGAAAATCCTCGTGGAGACCGGGGCTTATGCCCGACTTGCGATCCGGATGCTAACACCGGTCGGTTAGCCGCATGTTAACCCCGCCCGCACTTCGATGACGTGCCGGAGGTCCCGTGCCCTCATTACCTGAGGACCCGTCGATGATTTGTGCCGGCCTCTTCCACGCCGGCCGTTTCAGTCGAGCGCGACGAAGCTGCGCTGGTACATGTGGTAATGCGCCTGCTTCATGCCGAGCGAGGTGTAGGTGCGCTGCGCGCGCTCGTTTTCCCATTCGACGTAGAGGCGCAGGCCGACGACGTCGGTACGCGCACGCGCGCGCGATTCGACCGCCCCATAGAGGCTCCTGAACACGCCCGCGCGGCGATGCGCTTCCGGCACGAACACGCTCTGGATCCACCACCAGTCGCCGCAGCGCCAGTCGCTCCACTCGAAGGTGACGAGCAGCGCGCCAGCCGGCGCGCCGTCGAGCTCGGCGACGAGGTAGAAGCCACGGCCCGGATCGTCGAACACCGCGGCGATGCCGCGCGCGAGCACGTCGGGATCGAGCCGCTTCTGCTCGGTCTCCCACGCCATCGCGGCGTTGTACGCGACCAGCGTGTCGATGTCCGCGCGCGTCGCGTCGCGCACGCTTGCCACGCGAGCGCTCATGCCGGCGCGCCACCGCGCGGTCGCCGCCGCCGCGCGGCGCCGAGCTTGCGCGTCACCGTGTTGCGGCCGAGTCCGAGCCGCTCGGCCGCGCGCTGGCGGTGGCCGCCGGTCGCCTCGAGCGCGGCGTCGAGCAGCGCCTGCTCGAGCTGCTGCTTCGCTTCGTCGTAGAGCCCGTTGCCGCCCGCTTCGAGCCGCGCGCGCGCCCACGCCGACAACGCGCGGATCCATTCGGGTGCATCGCCGGGCTCGACGCGCGCGGCGAGCACGATGTCGGCCGCATCGATCTCTCGGCCCGGCGCCATCAGCGCGAGCCGGCGGCAGACGTTCTCGAGCTCGCGCACGTTGCCGGGCCACTCGTGTGCGGCGAGCTTGTCAAGCGCTGCTCGCGTGTAGCGCTTGGGTCCGAGCGCGAGCTCGCGCGCCGCACCCGCGAGGAAGCGCTCGGCGAGCAGCGGCACGTCGTCGCGCCGCGCGCGCAGCGGCGGCAGCGCGATGCGCACGACGTCGAGGCGGTGCATGAGGTCGGCGCGGAACGTGCCCGCCGCGACCTTCGCATCGAGGTCCTGGTGGGTCGCTGCGACGACGCGCGCATTCGCGCGCACGAGCTCGCGGCCGCCGACGCGATAGAACTCGCCCTCGGCGAGCACGCGCAACAGGCGCGTCTGCAGCGACAGCGGCATGTCGCCGATCTCGTCGAGGAACAGCGTGCCGCCGGCTGCCTCCTCGAAACGCCCGCAATGCCGCCGCGCGGCACCGGTGAACGCGCCGGCTTCATGCCCGAACAGCTCCGATTCGAGCAGCTCCGAGGGGATCGCCGCGGTGTTCAGCGCAACGAACGGCCCTGCCGCGCGCGGCGAATGGCGGTGCAGCGCGCGCGCGACGAGCTCCTTGCCGGTGCCGGTCTCGCCGGTCACGAGCACGTTGAGCTCGCTCGGCGCGACGCGTCCGAGCGCGCGGAACACCTCGCGCATCGCGCTCGAGCGGCCGAGCAGGTCGCCCGCGTCGACGTGCGGCTCGCGCGCGGGTCCATCGCCGCCGTGCGTGTCGTCGACGGCGAGCGCACGGCGCGCGACCGCGACGGCTTCGTCGAGATCGAAGGGTTTGGCGAGGTATTCGAACGCGCCGCCGCGGAACGCGCCCGCGGTGCTCGCGACATCGGTGTACGCGCTCATGACGACGACCGGCAGCGACGGGCGCGCAGCGGCGAGCGATTCGAGCAAGCCGAAGCCGTCGAGCTCGGGCATGCGCACGTCGGTGTAGACGAGGTCGGGCGCCTCCGACGCGAGCGCGTCGAGCGCCGCGCGGGCGCCCTCGAACTCGCGCACGGCGTGGCCTGCGTCGCGCAGTGCCTCGGCGAGCACGAAGCGCACGGAGCGGTCGTCGTCGATGACCCAGATGAGAGGCAAGGGCTAGGGCTAGGGCTAGGGCGAGGGATGAGGGATGAGCGCAAACGGGCTGCGCAGGCCCCTCAATCATGCCGTCATTCCCG
>DATLNY010000453.1:0-2249 GCA_035536495.1 Candidatus Saccharimonadia bacterium
AGGCAGTCGGTCAGGCCGAGCTCCTCGGCGGTCTTGCCCTGCGCGGCCGCCGACGTCGTCGCGAGCACCTTGGTCAGCAATGCGAGCGTTTCCTCGACCTTGAGCCGCTGCTCGCGCAGCGTCTGCCCGAGTGCGTTGACCTCCCAGATCACCTCGCCGACGGCATCGCCGCGGCGCGCGCGCGTGCCGCGCAGGCTGTAGTCGCCCTCACGCAGCGCCTCGAGCAGGTTCGAGAGCGTGTAGAGGGGAAACACCATGTAGTTGCGCAGCCGCGCCGCGAAGATCAGCGTCGTGACGCCGACGCCGAGCGTGACCGATAGCCACGTTCCGGCCGTGACATCGAGCGCAGTCAGTGCGATCGCCAGTCCGATGAGGCCCGGCAGCGCGATCGCCGCGGCGAGCCAGAAGATGCGCGTCTCGAACGAGATCCGCTGTCTCATTCGGGCGCGCGGATCCCGAATTTCTCGAGGCGGCGGTAGAGCGCCGCGCGGCTCAAGCCGAGCACCTCCGCGGCACGCTGGATGTTGCCTTCGGAGCGCTCGAGCGCGCGGCGCACCATGCGTTCCTCGGCCGCGTCGAGCGTCAGCGACTCGCCGGTTTCCGCGTCGCTTTCGGCAGGGCCGCTTCCGCGCGTCGCATCGGGCAGGCTGAACTCGAGCGTGTCGACGACGTCGACCGGCGCCATCAGCACCGCGCGCTCGACGACGTGCGAGAGCTCGCGCACGTTGCCGGGCCACGCATACGCGAGCAACGCACGCTCGGCCGACGGCGAAAACCGCAGCGACGGCTTGCCGTAGCGCATGCCGCAACGCGCGAGGAAGCGCGTCGCCATCGGGATGATGTCCTCGCGCCGGTCGCGCAGCGGCGGGATGCGGATCTCGACGGTGTTGAGCCGGAACAGCAGGTCCTTGCGGAAGCTGCCGCGCGCGACGTCGGCCGCGAGCTCGGCATTCGTCGCCGAGATGATCCGCACGTCGACCTTGATCGTCTTCGACGACCCGAGCCGCTCGAGCTCCCCGTCCTCGAGCACGCGCAACAGCTTCGGCTGCTGCGACACCGGGATGTTCCCGATCTCGTCGAGGAACAGCGTGCCGCCGTCGGCGACCTCGAAGCGCCCGATCCGGTCGGCCTTAGCGTCGGTGTAGGCGCCCTTGACGTGACCGAACATCTCCGACTCGAACACGCTCTCGGCGATGCCCCCCATGTTGATCTTGACGAATGCACTGTCGGCGCGCCGCGAGTTGACGTGCAGGAGCTTCGCGATGACGCCCTTGCCGGTGCCGTTCTCGCCGAGCACGAGTACGTTCGCATCCGACGGGCCGACGCGGCGGATCAGCTCGAGCACCGGCTGCATCGCGCGCGACTCGGCGACGAACTCGTCGTCGACGCCGCGCAGGATCTCGACCTCGCGCTCGAGCCGCAGGCCGCGCCGGCGCGACTGCCCAAGCGCCACCTGGTTGCGCAGCACGCTCATGAGCCGCTTGTTGTCCCACGGCTTCTCGATGAAGTCGCCGGCGCCGGCCTGGATCGCCCGCACCGCGACGTCGATCGTCCCCCACGCGGTCATGACGACGACCGGAAGGTCCGCATCGATCGCGCGGAGCTTCGCGAGCAGGTCGAGCCCCTCGTGGCCCGAGGTCGTGTCGCGCGTGTAGTTGAGGTCGATCAGCACGCACGAGAACTCGCGCGTGCGCGCCTGCTCGAGTGCCGCGTCCGGGCTCGTGACGGTGACGGCCGGGATCCCTTCCGACTTCAGCATCAGGCGCAGCGCCTCGAGCACGTCGCGCTGGTCATCGGCGATGAGGATGGGGAGTGGCGTGGCCATGGTCGTTCGGGAGTGTAGTGGCGGCGTCGCCTGCATCCCTGCGGTCTATCCGTTCGGCATCCCTGCTTCACCCTCGCGAGCCGCACGCGCTGCCTTCGTGGCATCGCGTGAGCGCGGTTCGCTCGACCAGCCGTCGAAGAGCTCGACCACGCGATTGCCGTACGCCGCGTTCGCCTCCGAATGCGTGTCCTGCACGATCGTCGCTCCCTCGTCGTTGAGTTGCTTGAGCGTCTCCATGATCATCTTGCCCTGCGAGGAATGCAGCGCACCGGTCGGCTCGTCCGCGAGCAGCAGCGACGGCTTCGAGATCACCGCGCGCGCGACCGCGACGAGCTGCTGCTGGCCACCCGAGAGCTGGTTCGGGAACAGATCCTTCTTGCCGACGATCTGGAAGCGATCGAGGAGGTCCGCAACGCGCGCCTTG
>DATLNY010000454.1:0-4292 GCA_035536495.1 Candidatus Saccharimonadia bacterium
GAAGCCGTCGTCGGAAAGCCCGGCCGCGCCGTGGACCTGCATCGCGCGGTCGAGCACGCGGCACGCCATCTCGGGCGCGACGATCTTGATCATCCCGATCTCGTCGCGCGCGCCTTTCGCGCCGTGCGCGTCGAGCGCCGCGGCCGCTGAGAGCGTCAGCAGGCGCGCCTGCTCGATCTCGCAGCGCGAGCGCGCGATCGCGTCCTGCACGAGGCCCTGCGCCGCGAGCGGCTTGCCGAACGCGACGCGCGACGCGGCGCGCGCGATCATCGCCTCGAGCGCGCGCTGCGCGAGCCCGACGAGCCGCATGCAATGGTGGATGCGTCCTGGCCCGAGCCGGCCCTGCGCGATCTCGAAGCCGCGGCCCTCGCCGAGGATGAGGTTCTCTGCCGGCACGCGCACGCCTTCGAACGCGACCTCGGCGTGGCCGTGCGGCGCGTCGTCGTAGCCGAACACCGTCAACGGCCGCACGATGCGCACGCCCGGCGTGTCGCGCGGCACGAGCACCATCGCGTGGCGGCGATATGGCTCGGCCCCCGGGTTCGTCACGCCCATCACGATGAACAGCGCGCAGCGCGGGTCCATCGCGCCGGTCGTCCACCACTTGCGCGCGTCGATGACGTAGTGATCGCCGTCGCGCGCGATGCTCGACGCGATGTTCGTCGCGTCGCTCGAGGCGACGGCGGGCTCGGTCATCGCGAACGCCGAGCGGATCTCGCCCGCGAGCAGCGGCCTCAGCCATCGCTCCTGCTGGGCAGCCGAGCCGTAATGCAGCAGCACTTCCATGTTGCCGGTGTCGGGCGCGCTGCAGTTGAACACCTCGGGCGCGATCAGCGAGCGGCCGGTCGCCTCGGCAATCGGCGCGTACTCGAGGTTCGACAGGCCCGCGCCGAGCTTCGGATCCGGCAGGAACAGGTTCCACAGCCCCGCGGCCCGCGCCTCGGCCTTCAGCGACTCGATGACGGGCGGGATCGTCCAGCGTCGTGCGGGCTCCGCAATATGCGCGAAGCAGGCGGGCTCGGCCGGAACGATCCGGTCGCGGACGAACGCCGCGACACGGTCGCACAGCTCCGCGGCGCGGCCACTGCGAGGGAGGAATGCGGTCATTCCCGCAGTGTAGTCAATGGAGCCTGCGTGCCCGGACCGCGCGTGGGCGATCACTAGGAAATAACCACGGGCCGGTAGACTCGGCGACGGGGCCCGTTTTCGGCTCCGGGGCGCGGCGCACCGCTCGGTGCGCAATCAAGGGGATTTGCGAATGCTCGTTGTTGCTCGTCTCGGTTGCGCCGCGGCCGTTGTTGCCGTTCTCGCTTCCTCCAGCGCGCGCGCCGAAGTCACCTCACTGGTGAGCAGGCCGTGGGTCGCGCCGACCGGATTCGGCGGCGAGGGCGACGCCCCTTCGACACTCCGGGCCGGCGCGCTTTCGGCCGATGGTCGGTGGCTTGTGTTCTCGTCATCGGCGAGCAACCTCGTCGCGGGCGACACGAACGGAGTCGAAGACGTGTTCCTGCGCGACAACGCCAACGGCGCGCTCGTGCGCATCGCCGCGGGAAGCCAGCCGGTCATCTCGGCGAACTCGGCGTGGATCGCGTTCACGACGCCGGTGCCGCTCGTCACGGCGGACGGCAACCAGTTCGACGACGTCTATGTCGTCAACCGCGACACGCTCGCGTTCGAGCTCGTCAGCGTCAGCGCCATCGGCTTCGCGGCCGACAGTCCGAGCACGTCGCCCTCGATCTCGGCCGACGGGCTCCGCGTCGCCTTCGCCTCGCGCGGCTCGACGTTCGGCGTCGTCGACATGAACGGCCTCGTCGACATCTACCTGCGGATCCGCGCCACCGTGCCCTCGACGATCCGGATCAGCAACGGCGAGGACGCGCAGGAATCCGACGGCGACAGCGTCGATCCGGCGATCTCCGGCGACGGGCTGTTCGTCGCATTCGAGTCCGACGCGACGAATCTCGACACCGGCGTGGTTTCCGAAGGCTTCCGCGACGTCGACATATTCCGCTTCAACGTCACGGTCGGGTCGACTCAGCTCGTCAGCCACGGGTTCGACGGCAGCCTGGCATTCGATTCCGACGGCCCGAGCTACGATCCCGCGATCTCGGCCAATGGCACCCATGTCGCATTCGAGTCGGTCGCGACGAACCTGACGCTGGGGTCGGACACGAACGGCAACCACGACATCTTCGTGCGCAACATGGCCGCGCCCGGCGCGACGCTCGTCAGCGTCGGCGCGATGACGGGCGGCGCCGGCGCTGCCGGCGGCGCGTTCGGTGCCGCGGTCTCGGCAGACGGCCAATTCGTCGCGTTCCGGTCGTCCCAGGACGACCTCGTGTCGGGCGAATCCAACAATCGGATGCAGGTCTTCCGCCGCAAGCTGACCGATCCGGCCGAAACGATCCGGATAGATGCAGCAATGATGCCGGACGGCGATACGCAAGCGGTCGCGATCTCCACCGACGGGCTCGTCGTCGCGTTCGCGAGCGAGGCGAACAACCTCGTGAGCCCGCAGGAAGCCCATCCGTTCGATTTCGACGTCTTCGTCACGACGAGCATCGTGGCCGCCGGTCCGGACACGGTCGCAACCGCGAGCGCGAACGCCGGCACGCCCGTGCCGGCCGGTGCGAACGCGAAGGCGTTCGACGCCTCCTTGTCGGGCGACGGCCGCTACGTCGTGTTCAATTCGCTCGCGTCGAACCTCGTCGACGACGACCGCAACGAGGTCGAGGACGTGTTCCGCCACGACACGACCAATTCGAGCACGGTGCGAGTCAGTACCGGCGAAGGCGAGTTCGACGCGCGCTCCGATCAGGGCGTCGTCTCGGCCGATGGCCGCTGGGTCGCGTTCCGCTCCTTCGAGCGGATCGCCGGCGTGGACGAGAACCTCGTGCCGGACGTCTACGTGCGCGACATGCAGGCACCGGTGGGCGTCGAATTCACGCTCGTCAGCGCCGAGTCGGGCGGCCCCGCCATCGATGCGCGCAACGCCAAGGGGATCGTGCAGATCCTCGGCAGCGGAGAACCCGCGATCTCGGCCGACGGACGCACGGTCGCTTTCGCCTCGGACCTGCCTGCGATCGTGCCGGGCGACACCAACGGACAGCGCGACGTCTTCGTGCGCGACCTCGACGCCGGCGTTTCGACCCGCGTCAACGTCAACAGCGGCGGCCGCCAGTCCAGCGCCCCGGCGAGCCTGCCTGCGCTCTCTGGCAACGGACAAGTCGTCGCGTTCGAGGCCGCCACTAACGATCTCGACCCGGCGTGCGCATCCGCCGCGAGCGGGGTGTTCGTTCACGCCTTCGGCGACGATTCCACGACCTGCATCAGCGTCGCGCTCAACGGCGCGGCCGCCGATGGCCCGAGCGGCAACGCCTCGCTCTCGTTCGACGGGCGCTACGTCGCGTTCGATTCGGCTGCGGGCAACCTCGTGCCGGACGATACGGGGAGGCGCGACGTGTTCGTCCACGACCGCACGACGCGCGTCACGACGCGCGTCTCGGTCGACACGTTCGGCACGCCGGCGAACGGCGACAGCTTTTCCCCGCGCATCTCCGGCGACGGCCGCTTCGTCGTGTTCGAATCGACGGCCTCGAACCTCGGCGGAGCGGCCGGGCAGCACACCTTCGTGCACGACCGGCTGCGCGGTGCGACCGGTTTCCTCGACGCCGATGCGGTCGCGTTCGGCGACCGCAACTCGAGCCAGCCTGCGATCTCGCCCGACGGGACGCGCTATGCGATCAGTTCGTCCGCGACGAACTGGACCACGGCGGCCGCGGGCTACCGCACGGGCGACAACAATGTATGGACCGGCGCGACGCCGCGCCCGACGCTGCTCTCGATCGACTCCGATGCGCCGGATCCGTCGCCCGCCGGAGCGGCTGTCACCGTGCTCTACACGCTCGGCGCGGCGAGCGGGATCCCGGCCGGGCTCGTCACGTTCAGTGTGACCAGCGGCGAAGGCTCGTGCACGGTGCCGGCCGGGAGCGCGGCGTGCCCGCTGACGTTCGTCGACGGTGGCGTGCGCACGATCCAGGCCTATTACAGCGGCAGCTTGACCCATTTCCCGGCGCGCTCCGCCGGCGAGACCCATCTCGTCGAGCCGGCCGGCGAAACCACCGGTTTCACCGGCGAGACGCCGCTCGTCGCGCCGGAAGGCGACGAGGGCGACCTCGCAGGCTCGAGCGTCGCTTCGAGCGAGGATTTCGTCGTGATCGGCGCGCCGAGCGGTGGCGAAGGCGAGGGCGAGGTCTACGTGTTCCAGCGCGTCACCAACGCGCCCGCGCCGG
>DATLNY010000455.1:0-5891 GCA_035536495.1 Candidatus Saccharimonadia bacterium
ATCAACATCACGATGCGCGACTCGTACGATGGCGCCGAAGCGACGGCGTTCCTCGGCGAGAACGAGGAAGGCGACGGCCGCGTCGAGCAGTACGACTTCACGATCGGCTCCTCGACCGATCGCGCGAGCGTCCTGCTGAACGCCTCGTACACGAAGCAGGAGCCGATCCTCGCGGGTGATCGCGAAATTTCCGCGGTGCCGCGCTTCGGCTTCGGCGCCAACAATGCCTTCCTCGGTGCGTCGACGACGACGCCGTTCGGCCGTTTCGGCTTCGGCCCTACGGGTGCCCGACTCCCCAATGGCGCATCCGGGACGCTGACGCTGATCCCCGGCCGGCCGGGCACGTCGGCGGCGGACTTCCGCCCGTTCGACGGGGTGACCGACGGCTTCAACTTCGCGCCCGACAACTACCTGCAGACCCCGCAGGAGCGCACTGCGCTGTACGCGCAGGCGCGCTACGACATCACGGAAAACGTCAGCTTCAACGCGACGGTGCTCTACAACGAACGCCGGTCCGCGCAGCTACTCGCGGCCGAACCGTTGTTCCTCGGGGTGGGCGGCGTCGGGCTCGGCCGCTTCAGCATCCCGGCGACGAACGTTTTCAATCCGTTCGGCGTCGAGGTGACGCGGGCGCAATACCGCAACACCGTGCAGCTGCGCGATTTCGACCAGGACGTCGACACGTTCTACTTCGGCGGCGGCTTCGACGGCGCATTCGACGCGTTCGACCGCGCGCTCTCGTGGAACGTCGACTACATCTACACCGACAACGAGCGGCACGACCGGACGGTCGGCCTGTTCGACCTCAACCGCCTGCGCGCGGGCCTCGGCCCGTCGTTCATCAACGCGGCGGGTGTGCCGACCTGCGGGACGCCGACCGCGCCTATCACGGGCTGCGTGCCGATCAATCTCTTCGGCGGCCCTGACGGCTTCACGCCGGAAATGGCCGACTTCGCGGGCTTCACGGGGCAGGCGACCCTCTACAAGAAGAATTACGGCTACGGCGCGAACCTGACCGGCGACCTGTTCGATCTGCCCGCCGGCCCGCTCGCGTTCGCGGCCGGCTACGAATACCGCCGCGAGTTCGGCTTCGACCAGCCCGATGCGCTGGTCCAGTCCGGCGTCGCGACCGGCAACCTCCGAAGCCTCGTTCGCGGCGGCTTTTCGCTCGACGAGCTCTACGCCGAGTTCAACATCCCGATCCTGAAGGACCTGCCGTTCGCGCACACCTTCGAGCTCGCGCTCGCGGCGCGCTACTCCGACTACTCGAATTTCGGCGACACGACGAACCCGAAGGTCGGCCTGCGCTGGAAGCCGGTCGACGACCTGCTGATCCGCGCCAACTGGTCGAAGGGCTTCCGCGCACCGAACGTCTCGGAGCTCTTCACCGGCACCGCAGATGCGTTCCCGCAGATCAACGATCCGTGCTCGGCCTCGCAGAACCCGGCCGGCGTGGTCGCGGCCCGCTGCTTCGGCGGCTTCGCCGGCGTCGGACCGGTTGCACCGGGCTACCAGCAGGCCGGCCCGCAGATTCGCGTTACGGTCGGCGGCAACCCGCGCCTGACGCCGGAAAAGGCCGAGACCCGCACGCTGGGCCTCGTCTACAGCCCGGGCTGGCTCGAGGGCCTCGACGTCTACCTCGACTGGTACCGCATCGAGATCGAGAATTCGATCGGCGTGCGCAGCGCCAACTTCATCGTCAACGACTGCTACGTCGGCGGCAACCCCGGTGCCTGCGCGCTCGTCACGCGCGGCGCCGGCGGTATCGTGACCGACATCCGCGCGACGGTGCTGAACCTGCAGGCCGGCACCGAGGTCGAGGGCTACGACCTCACGCTCAGCTACCGCTTCGACACCCGTTTCGGCAGGTTCGAGATCGACTGGGACAGCGCGTACGTTTCCTATCTCGGCGAGCTCGGCCAACCCGACTTCAACGAGCAGCTGCCCGACTTAAGCTTCGCGTTCGGCAACCAGGTCGGCGTGTACTTCGACACAAACCCGAACTGGCGCCTGAAGTCGAACCTCTCGACCCACTGGCAGCTCGGCGACTGGGGTGCCACGCTGACCGCGCGCTACCTGTCGGCGCTGGACGAGAACTGCGCGAGCGTCCGAAACGCGGCGGTCGCGAGCGGCTCGCCCGACCTCGCGGCGCTCTGCGACCGCGTGCCCGGCACGCCGCAGTTCCCGGTCGCCGAGCACACGATCGACGACATCCGGTACTTCGACGCGCAGCTCACGTGGGCATCGCCGTGGGACGCGCGGATTGCCGCCGGTGTTCGCAACCTGACCGACGCCGGTCCGCCGGTGTCGTACGGCACGTTCGCGAACTCGTTCGACCCGCAGTACGAGGTGCCCGGCAGGTTCTGGTACGTGTCCTACACACAGAAGTTCTGAAACGGCGGCATCACGCTCGCGTTCAGCTGCGCGCGCGGGCGCGAAACCGCCGCCAGACCTGTTCGGCGACGGCATCGGTCTCCCGCAGCGGGACCGGCGTCCACGGCGGCGCCTCGAAATCCAGCGGCCTGAGCCTGCCCGTGTCGAGCAGCGCGCGATGGAACGCCGCGAGCTTGCCACGCACGGGCTCGCGCACGAGGCAGTAGACCGGCTTGCCGGTCGCGCAGGCTTCGGAAATGAGGTTGACCGAGTCGGGCGTCACGACGATGCGGTCGGCGTGCGCGAGGAAGCCGAGGTACGGATTCGCGTGCTCATGCTCGCCGCTGTAGATGCGGTCCGATTCGCTCGCCGTCGCACGCAGCGTCTCGGCGACGCCCGGCGAGGTGCGCCGCGACGTCGTGACGAGGAAGCTGCCGCCCTCGCGCGCACGCCAGCGCGAGAGCCGCTGCAGCAGGTCCGCGGCGTAGCCTGCGTCGACCCGCACGGTGCTCGTGCTGCCGCCGACGAGCACCGCCGTGCGTGGCTGCGGCAGCTGCGCTAGCTCGGCATGCTCGAGCGCGGCCGCCGCGAGCCGGGCAGGGGTGATCGAATTGAGCGCGCCGATCGTCGTGACGACGTTGTCGCCGGCGAGCGCGTCGTGCGCCGGTGCGACGACCAGATCCCACGCGTCGAGCGAGGCACGCGGATCGAGGATCTGCACGGCGTAGCTGCCGTGGCGCGCGCGGATCAACGCCGTCGCGAGCGCGCCGGTGCGCCCGCAACCGATCGCGAGCTGCGGCGGTTCGGCATCGACCGGATCCCGCAGCGCGCGCGGCAGCGCGTGCCAGCCGCCGATCCTCAAGTGCGGCGCGAGCCAGGACCACGGCGGCAGCAGCCCGATGCGATGCACGCGCGGCGCGAGGCCCATCGCCGCGGCGAGCGCCAGCGCCTGGCGTTCGTTGCCGGCGGCCCCGTCGGTCACCACGAGCGTTGAGATCGGCTCCATCCGTCCCCACTGATGCGTTGCCGCGCCCTGGCGCCGGGCAGGTCTTGCGTCTCGAAGGCCGCCGCGCGCACTGGCCGCCCACGGAGCTTGGCATGAACCAACCGCTCGAAGAGCACGTCCTCGACCAGATCTTCCGCGAGGCGCGGACCTACTCCGCGAACCCCGATCCGTGGCACGACGACCCGGTCGACGACGGCATGCTGCGCGCGATCTGGGACCTTGCCAAGATGGGTCCCACGACCGCGAATACGCTGCCTGCGCGAATCGTCTGGGTCAAGTCCGAGGCCGCCAAGGCGAGGCTGAAGCCCGCGCTCGACGCAGGCAATATCGAGAAGACGATGGCCGCGCCGGTCACCGCGATCGTCGCGTACGACCTTGAGTTCTACGAGAACCTGCCGCGCACGTTCCACGACAAGAGCGCGAAGAGCTGGTTCGAGGGAAAGCCCGCGCACATCGAGCGGACCGCGTTGCGCAACGGCTCGCTGCAGGGCGCCTACCTCATCATCGCCGCGCGCGCGCTCGGGCTCGATTGCGGTCCGATGTCGGGCTTCGACAACGGCGTGGTCGATGAAGCATTCTTCCGCGGCACCAGCATCAGGTCGAACTTCCTCGTCAACATCGGTTACGGCAGGCGCGAGACGCTGCATCCGCGCAATCCGCGGCTCGAATTCGACGAGGTCTGTCGCATCGAATGAGGCCGGCCACGCCGGCCGCGTTTCCCAACCAGGAGTAGACCCATGCGCAAGACGCTCGCCCTGCTTTGCCTCGCCGCTGCGGTTCCGGGATTCGCCGCGGACCGCTACGAGTTCGACGAGAACCACCAGAACGTGCGCTTCACGTTCAACCACTTCGGATTCTCGAACATCAGCGCGAGCTTCGAGACGGTCGAAGGCCACCTCATGATCGACCCCGGGGATTTCTCGAAGTCGTCGGTCGAAGTCACGATCCCGATCGGCTCGGTGCACTCGGGCGTGGCGAAGTTCGACGAGCACCTGAAGAGCGCGGACTTCTTCGATACGGGCAAGTACCCGAACGCGACGTTCAGGAGCACGAAGGTCGAGCCGGGCTCGGACACGAAGCTCAAGGTCACGGGCGACCTCACGATGCACGGCGTGACGAAGCCCGTCGTGCTCGATGTCACGGTCAACAAGCTCGGGCCGCATCCGATGGCGAAGACCGAGTGGGCCGGCTTCGACGCGCACACGACGATCAACCGCAGCGAGTTCGGGCTCGGCCTCTACTCGCCGAACGTGTCGGAGCAGGTCGACGTGAACATCTCGGTCGAGGCCAAGCGCGTCGACGCCAAGTAGCCGCGAAGGACGCGAGGTCAGGGACGTCTCTGGCCTCGCCTTATCGCGTGGCAAAGGGCAAGCGACTAGACTTGTCGCCCCGACGACGGGCCTTATTCCGATGGTTTCCTGTCCCAGTCCCCCGGTGCCGGGCATGACGCCCGCGAACACCGAGAACCGCTACGAAGTCGGTGCGGACGACCTGCCGCTGTCGTGCCCGATGCCGGGCATGACGCTGTGGAACTCGCACCCGCGCGTCTATCTGCCGATCGAGGCCGACGGCGAGTCGAAGTGCCCGTACTGCGGCGCGATCTTCGTGCTGAAGGGCTGAGCGATCAGCGTCCGCGCGATCCGAGTGGACCGGATGCGCGGCGCGCGACGGAAGCGTGCATGCGCGCGATCACCGTAATCCAGCTCGTGCCGCGCCTCGACGCCGGCGGCGCGGAGCGCTCGACGCTCGAGATCGCCGACGCGCTCGTCCGCGCGGGGCATCGATCGATCGTCGTGTCGGGTGGTGGGCGCCTCGTCCAGCGGCTCGTCGCCGCCGGCAGCGAGCACGTCACGCTCGGCATCGGCGCAAAGTCGATCGGCACGCTGCGGCACGCGCTCGCGCTGCGCCGCCTGTTCGCCGACGCCGCGCCCGACATCGTCCACGCGCGCTCGCGCCTGCCGGCGTGGCTCGGCTGGTGGGCCGCGCGGCGCGTGTCGCCGCGGCCGCATTTCGTCACGACCGTGCACGGGCGCAACACGCCGGGGTTCTACAGCGGCGTGATGCTGCGCGGAGAGCGCATCGTCTGCGTCTCGGAATCGGTGCGCCGATACGTGCTCGAGCACTATCCGCGCGTCGCGGTAGAGCGCATCGAGGTGATCCCGCGAGGCGTCGATCCCGTTGCATTCCCGCACGGATACGCGCCCGATGCGGCGTGGCGCGAACGTTACGCGCAGGAATTCCCGCAGCTTCGCTCGTTGCCGGTGCTGCTGATGCCCGCGCGCGGCACGAGGCTCAAGGGTCACCTCGACGCGATCCGCGTCGTCGCCGAGCTCGAGCGTACGCACGGCGTGCGCGCAGCGCTCCTGCTCGCCGGTGCGCGCGAACCGGGCCGCAAGGGATACGTCGCGGAGCTCGAGTCGCTCGCACGCGAGCTCGGTGTCGAAGCGCGCGTCGTCGTGACGCCGCCGCGCGACGACGTGCGCGAGCTCATGGCGAGCGCGGCGTGCGTGCT
>DATLNY010000456.1:0-3846 GCA_035536495.1 Candidatus Saccharimonadia bacterium
TCGCTCGAGAGGTTGACGAGCGCGCGCCGCGCGGCGCGATCCTGCGGCGCATGCGCGAGGTGCTCGCGGTACGCAGCGATCGCCTCGCGGCGCATGCCACGCTGCATCAGCGACCATGCGAGCGCCTCGAGCACGGCGGGCTGCTTGCGGTCGAGCGTCAGCGCCTCGCGGTAGTAGTTGACCGCGACCTGGAGGTTGCCCTCCGCGCGGGCGATGTCGCCGAGCGCCGCGGTCGCGCCCGCGAGCTGCGCCTGGATCCTGAGCAGCGGGACGAGCGTTTCGCGCGCTTCGCGGTAGCGCTGCTGCTTCATCTGCGCCTCGGCGAGCAGCAGCCGCGCGGGATGGAAATCGACGTTGAGCGCGAGCGCGCGCTTGAGCGCTTCCTCCGCGAACGCGGCGTGGTTGTTGCGCAGGTGCGCGCGCCCGAGGCTGCCGAGCACGGTCGCATCGTTCGACGCGAGCTCGCTCGCGCGCGTCAGGAACTTCAGCGCGGACGCCGCGTCGCCGCGCGCGAGGTGCAGGTTGCCGTAGCTCGAGAGCACCTGCGGCTGGTCGGGGTTCGCCTGCAGCGCGAGCTTGAAGAAGCCCTCGGCGCGCTCGGGCTCGGCGTTCATCATCGCGATCTGTCCGAGGCCCGCGTAGGCACCGGTGAAGTTCGGGTTGAGCTCGATCGCCTTCTCGAAATGCTCCTTCGCGAGGTCGAAGCGGCGCGCGTGCAGCTCCATGCCCGCGAGCGTCGCGTAGTACGGCGCGCGCTCGGGGGACAGCTCGATCGCGCGGTGCACGAGCCGAACGGCCTCGCCGACGTCGCCGCGCTGGCGGCGCAGCATCGCGAGCAGGTGCAGCGTCTCGGGGTCGTCGGGGTTGAAGGTCAGGAGCTCGCGATAGCGGCTCTCGGCTTCATCGAGCTTGCCCTGTTTGTGCAGTTCCAGGATTTCTTCGAGCATGGGGGTCCGGCGCGGAGCAAAGACGCGCATTCTAGCGGACGGGGTTTGGCCGGCCCGGCGGGCGTCTTCGCGGCGCCTGCACGGACGCGGCGTATGATCGGACCCGGTGCGAATGGACGGGGGCGTCATGCGATTCGGGCTGGGCTTGGCTATCGCCCTTGTGGCGGGGGGTGCGCGTGCGGCCGTGCCGGCGCTCGCGCCCGACGGGGGCGGCGCGGCCCCCGACTACACCGACGTCCACGATCCGAGGCTCGAGGCCGAGATCGCCGCGCGCACCGAAGCTGCGCTCGCGCGCCTCGCGCAGGCCGGCAGGCTGCCGCCGGCGCGACCGAAGGTCGCAGCGGGCCTGAGCTGGCCGCTCGCGCTGCAGCCGGGGCCGGGAATCGACTGGCACGGCATCTCGAATTTCGTCGATCTCGACCCCGCGTTCCCGAGCCGCGTGCGCGACTTCGAATGTCGGACCCGGACCTACGACAACGCGCAGGGCTACAACCACAACGGCACGGATTTCTTCACGTGGCCGTTCGCGTGGACGCTGATGGATGCCGGCGCGATCGACGTGGTCGCCGCGGCGCCGGGGACGCTGCTCGTCAAGGTCGACGGCAACCCGGACCGGAGCTGTTCGTTCTCGGCGCCCGACACGGCGAACCTCGTCGTCGTACGGCACGAGGACGGCCGCATCGCGCGATACCTGCACCTCAAGACCGGCAGCGTCACGGCCAAGCAGGAGGGCGACGCGATCGCGCTCGGCGAACCGCTCGGCAAGGTCGGAAGCTCGGGCGTCTCGACCGGCCCGCACCTGCATTTCGAGCTGCGCGAAGCCGCGACCGGTGCGATCGTCGACCCGTTCGCCGGGCAGTGCAACCTGCGCGCGACCGCGTGGGCACAGCAGCGGCCCTACTACGAGTCGCGCCTCAACCGCGTCGCGACGCACCGTGCCGCGCCCGCGTTTCCCGGTTGCCCGGCCACGTCAGATACACCGAACCTCGCCGACGAGTTCGCACCCGGCGCGACGGTGTTCTACGCGTCGTATTTCCGCGATCAGCGCCACGGCCAGCTCGCGCGGATGCGCGTGCTGCGTCCCGACGCGAGCCTCTACCGCGAATGGACCTTCGACTCGGCGCAGCAGGCCGGCACGCCGGCACATTTCAACGCGTCGTATTTCTTCTGGTCGAACGCGTTGCCGATCGACGCGCCCGCCGGTCGCTGGACGTTCGAGGCGACGTTCGAGGGAATCACCTTGCGCGAGCCGTTCACGGTCACGGGCGCCGCGACCTGCGTCGCGCCGGTGGTCGCGCTCGCGGGTCCCGCGCAGGGCGCCGCCGGCGCGTCGCACGCGTTCACCGCGACGGTCACCGCGCCGGGCCCGGTCCGGCTCGAGTGGGACGTCGACGGCGACGGCGCGTTCGATCGCACCGTGCACGGCGTCGCGCGCGATGCGTCGCTCGCGGCGACCTATCCGTCCGCCGCGGCGATCGACGTGCGCGTGCGTGCGACGACCGCGACAGGCTGCAGCGCCGAGGCGCGCCATGCGATCCGCATCGACGCGCCGGACCTCGTCGCGACCGCTGCGGCACCGACGCAGGTCTGCGGTGACGGCGACGCGCTGGTGGAGCCGGGCGAACGCTGGCAGGTCCCGGTCAACCTTCGTAACGCCGGCAGCGCGCTTGCAAACGGGGTCGCGGTATTCGCGCGCGCGGACGACAACAAGGCGCCGCTGCGTGTGCTCGCGCCCGCGCAGGCGCTCCCCGATCTCGCGCACGACGCGGCGGCGACGCTCGCGGTCGGCTTCGAAATCGAATCAGGCGCCGCTTGCGGCGAGCGCCTCGTGCTCGACTACGTCGGCAGCGTCGACGACGCCGCGCATACGCTGCGGTCGGTCCGCGTGCTCGACACGACGCTCGGCGCGGGCGGCGCGGCCGGCAGCTGCAGCGCGACGGCGAGCGGCTGCGACGCAGGCATCGGCGACACGTTCGTGCCGCGCGACGGGCTCTACTCGAGCTTCGTCCGCTTCGGCAACGGGATCGCATCGTTCGCGATCCCGACGCCCGGCGGCACGGTGTTCGGCGGCCAGTGGTTCACCGGGCGTCGGGATCGCACGCCGGAGTGGCTGATCGTGCAGGGACCGCTCGTGGGCCGCCAGGCCGACGCGCCGGTGCTGCGTTTCCGCCAGTCGAGCGCGAGCCCGTTCGCGGCTGCCGGCGAAGTCGTCGGCCGCGCGTTGATCTCGTACCTGTCGCCGACCGAGTACGTCGCGACGTGGAGCGTCGACGGCATCGCCGCCGGCGAGAAGCTCAAGCTGCTGTACGGCACGACGCGGCCCGAACCGAATCGCACCGGCTCCTGGTTCGCGCCGACCGAAGCGGGCTGGGGCGAGGCGATCGACGACCACATCCTGCCGAACGGCAGCACCGAACAGGTCATCGTCAATTACTACTACGACCGCGCCGGGCGCGCGGTCTGGACGCTCGGCGGCGGTCCGGTCGGTGGCGGCGAGATGCCGCACAACGCGTTCTTCGTGCATTGCCCCGCGTGCGCCGCGCTACCGGATTTCACCACCCAGGCGAAACCCGCCGGCAGCGTGACGACGAGCTACGACGGCACGCGGCGCGGGACGTACGCGACGCGCATCGATCGGCCGCTGCCGCTCGAGGGGTCGTGGCAGCGCGCGGCGCTCCCGATCGAGCGCATTTCCGAGCCGCAGTAAACCCTTTCCCGGGAGGGTGCCGTAGTGAATCCCTCTCCCACCGGGAGAGGGGAGCGGAGCGCGCTACAGCGGCTTGGTCTTCGACTTCGACACGGGCAGCGGGCGCGAGACCGGTTGCGGCGCCTCATCGTCCTCTCGCCCGCGCAGCTTCGGCTTCGGCTGGGCGCGCGGCTTGTACTCCTCGGGCGGCTT
>DATLNY010000457.1:0-7119 GCA_035536495.1 Candidatus Saccharimonadia bacterium
CGAGAAGCAGTTCCCCGGCATCACGACGGTGATCCGACCAGGCCTCATCGTCGGGCCGGGAGATCCGACCGACCGATTCACCTACTGGCCCGTGCGCCTCGCGCGCGGCGGCGGCGTCGCGGCACCGGGCGACGGCAGCGACCCGGTGCAGTTCATCGACGCGCGCGATCTCGCCGAATGGACCGTCCGGATGGCGGAGCAGCGCGCGTTCGGGATCTACAACGGCACGGGTCCCGACTACGAGCTCGGTATCGCCGCGATGCTCCATGGCATACGCGCGAGCAACTCGGCGGGTGCGCGGCTGCACTGGCTGCCGACCGCGTTCCTCGAGAAACACGAAATCAGCCCGTGGAGCGACATGCCGGTCTGGATGCCCGGGCAGGGCGAGACCGCGGGGTTCCATCGCACCAGCATCGCCACTTCGCTCGCACGCGGCCTGACGTTCCGTCCCCTCGCGACCACTGCAGCCGATACGCTGGCGTGGTTCCGGACCCTGCCGGCCGAGCGCCAGGCGAAGCTGCAGGCGGGGCTCACGCCCGAGCGCGAAAAGGCGTTGCTCGCCGCCTACGCGGCCGCCTGACGCGCTCCGGATCGGTGTAGTGTCGGACGCCGACGCGTCGATCGCGTTGTGGCGTGCACCACGCGCGACGACAGGAGTGGATTCGTGACCGAAGCGATGCAGGTCGTGCTGGTGCCGGGGCTCGCCGAGGACGAGCGCTTCTTCGATGCGCAGTTGCCCGCGCTGCGGCGCCACGCGAACGTCACGATCGGCGACCACACGCGCGACGAGTCGATGGCTGCGATCGCGCGTCGCGTGCTGGCTTCCGTTTCCGGCAGCTTCGCGCTCGTCGGGCACTCGATGGGCGGGTACGCCGCGTTCGAGATCGTGCGCCAGGCGCCCGAGCGCGTGTCCCGTCTCGCGCTGCTCGATACCTCCGCGCTGGCCGACACGCCTGCGCAGGGCGAGGCCCGCAACCAGCAGATCGCGATCGTCAGGAACGGGCGCTACGACGAGATCCCCGCGATGCTGTTCGAGAAGCTCGTCCATCCTGCGCGCGTCGCCGACGCGGCGCTGTTCGAGCGCGTCGAGCGCATGGCGCTCGACATCGGCGGCGCCGGATACGTGCGCCAGCTCACCGCGATCATGCACCGCGTCGATTCGCGCGCGAGCCTCGCGAGGATCCGTTGCCCGACGCTCGTCCTCGTCGGCGACGCCGATGCAGTGACGCCTCCCGAGCGCGCGCAGGAAATTGCGAACGGCATCGCCGGCTCGCGGTTCGTCACGGTGCCCGATTGCGGGCATCTGTGCGCGATGGAGCAACCCGATGCGGTGACCGCGGCGCTGGTCGAATGGCTGCAATGAGGCGCGCCCGGCCCGGCGCGCAAGCTCAGAAGACCGAATCGAACACCCGCAGGACCGGCTCGATGAACAGCGGTGAGAACAGCGCGAGAATCCCGATGGTCCAGGCGCGGCGCGCGGGCTCGGGCATGTGCCGGATCCGGAGCTTGCGCTCGGCGCCGAGCAGCACCGGCTGCACGAGGAAGAATGCCGCCGAAGCCAGCGCGGCAGGTGCTTCGAGCGCGACGCCGATGAGGTAGGCGTGGAACGCGGCGCTCACCGCAAACGTTGCCCAGATCGCGAATACGGGGCCGCGGTGCGCGAGCGGCGTGAAGATGCGATCGCGCAACACCTTGCCGACGACGAGGTTCCAGCGCGAGGACCAGAACTCGGCGATCGAGCGCGCGCGGTGCGGCGTGTCCGAGAGTGCCGGCGCGTCGAGGCCCGCCAGTGCCGTGACGATCCGCGCCAGCGCCGTCAGCATCTCGAACATCGCGACGATCAGCACGATGCCCGCGAACCAGCGGATCGCGTATCGCGCCGCGGGCTCGTGACTGTCGCCCGCATGGATCGCGAGCAGTGCGGCGCACGCAAGCACGAACGCGAGCGCGGCGAACAGGAACCAGCGGCCGGGTACCGGTACCGACCCGCGCGCGACGAGCCGGGTGTCGAGTATCGCGAACAGGTGGACGAAACGCGCGCCGAAACGCGCCGGCGCAGGCTCGAATACGAAATCCGCCGCGCGCACGCAGCACCACAGGGCGCCGATCGCGAACATCATGCGGACCCACGGCGCCGCGTCGATCAGGAACGGATACGGAAGCAGCAGTACGGCGATCGCGAGCGCGATCCGCGCGCCGTCCCGATGCGCGGACCACGCCGCGATCAGCAGCGCCTCGGCCAGCCAGATCGCGAATCCCGTCGCCGGCGTCATGCCGCGGCACCGGATGATCGCAGGTTCGTTATCCTGTGCCGGCCGCCGCGCAGGCTGCGCCGCAGCCGGCAGCGGAACGCCGGGCTCGAACGAGGCAAGGAACGGATCATGTCGCAACTGACACGGGACGAGCACCTGTTCGGGCCGGGCGCCAAACGAATACTCGCGCTCGATGGCGGGGGCATCCGCGGCATTCTATCGATCCAGATCCTGCGCCAGATCGAAACGCTGTTGCGGGCTCGCCAGCCCGTCGCGGCGCACGCCGACTTCCGGCTCAGCGACTACTTCGACCTGATCGGCGGGACGTCGACCGGCGCGATCATCGCGACGGGGCTCGCGCTCGGCATGAGGGTCGACGACCTCGATGCGCTGTATCGCAAGCTCGGCGCCGACGTATTCGACCAGAGCCTGTTCCGCAAGGGGCTGATGCGCGCGAAGTTCTCGAAAAAGCCGCTGCGCGCAGCGCTCGCTTCGGCGTTCGGCAACGCGACGCTCGGCGGGCCCGAGCTCAGGACCGGGCTTGCGATCGTCACGAAGCGGATCGATACGGGCAGCCCGTGGGTGCTTCACAACAATCCGCGCGGGCGCCACTACAGCGAGCGCGACGACGACGGCTCCGCCGCGAACGCCGACTACCTGCTGCGTGACCTCGTGCGCGCGAGCACCGCCGCCCCGCACTATTTCGACCCCGAGCGCGTGACGGTCGCAAAGGGCACGGCAGGCGCGTTCGTCGACGGCGGCGTCAGCCCGCACAACAATCCGTCGCTGCAGCTCCTGATGCTCGCGTCGCTGAAGGGATACGGCCTCGACTGGCCGCTCGGCGCCGATCGCCTGCTGCTCGTGTCGGTCGGCACCGGCGGCAAGTCGCGCGCGCGCGACGCGGCGAAGATCCTGCGCGGCAATCCCGTCGCGCTCGCGGTCGATGCACTCGCGTCGGTGATGGACGATGCGGCTGCGCTGAACGAGACGCTGCTGCAGTGGTTCTCGCAGAGCCCGACCGCGCGCACGATCGACGGTGAAGTCGGCGACCTGCGCGCCGACGTATTCGGCGGCAGCAAGCCCTGGCTTTCGTACGTACGCTACGACGTCGAGCTCGAGCGCCGATGGCTCGCGCAGCGCCTGCAGCTGACGCTCACCGACGCGCAGCTCGAGGGCATCGAGAAGATGGACGAGCCGAAGCATCTCGGGCGGCTCGCGCTGATCGGCGAGGCTGCGGCAAAGCGGCTGCTGCAGGAGCCGCACTTTCCGGCGGCGTTCGACCGCTGAGCGGGGAGCGCGCGATCAGTTCGAGTCGTCGGCGCCCTTCCTTCGCGTGCCGCCCGCGCGCGTGCGCGCGACCCGGTGCGTAGCCGCAGGCTCGTCGCGGCGCGCGTCCGGGACGTCGAGATCCTCGGGCAGCTCGTAGTCGGGCGTATCTTGCGTGCAATCGCGCAGCTGGCAGCCGCGGCGCTGGAAATAGACGTCGCGCATCAGGATGTAGTCGTCCTCGGCGTTCTCCATGAACGCTTCGTTCGGCAGCGCCGACGCGCGCGAGGTGATGCCGTAGAGGATGCCGACGTGCGGCCCCTCGCGCTCCGCGAACGCATTGATCGGGCTGACGCGGGAGTTGATGAGGCGCCCGACGCCGTCGCGCACGCTCGATCCACCGAACACCGGCAGCACGATGTAGCGCGACGGTTCCCAGCCCCACAACGCGAAGGTCTGGCCGAAATCGGCTTCGTAGTAAGGCGCGCCGCCGGCGGTCGCGACGTCGAACACGCCGGCGAGCCCGAACGTCGAGTTGAGCAGGAAGCGCACCATGCTCTGGCCCGAGGGCTTGGGCTTGCCCTGCGCGAGCAGGTTCACCGCGACGACGGGCTGCTGCAGGTTGTTGAAGAAGTTCGCGACGCCCTGGCGCGCGGGACGCGGCACGACGCGCACGTAGCCGCGCGCGATCGGCTTCATGACGAAGCGGTCGAGGCGCCGGTTGAACGCATGAATCTTCCGGTTCGCCGGTTCCCACGGATCGAGCTCGGCGTACGAGCGTCGCGACGCGTCGATCGCGCCGTCGCCGACATCGGGGCGCGGCTGCGCGTGGCACCCGGCCACGAGCATGCACAGCAGCGGGAGGCCCACGAGGGCGCGCACTTTCACGGCAACAGCTCCTTGTCGATGCGGTGCGCCGCGCAGAGCTGCGCGAAACGGTCCGGAACGTTGAGCAGCGGGAATGCACGCGTGCCGGCACTGTCGCGACCGCCCACCGCGAGGTGGCGGCGGCGCAGCGCGGCGACGAGCGCGACGCCCGCGCTGTCGATCTCGCGCACCGCCGCGAAGTCGATCGCCGGCGGGACGCGCGCGCCGAGCTCGCGCCAGATCCCGGCGGCGGCGCGCGCGTCGACGCAAGCGGGCAGCACGAGCGCGTCAGCCATCGGCGCGGACGGTGTCGTCGCGCAGGCCCGCGATGACCTGGTCGAGCGTCTGGTTGCGCAGCTGCTCCTCGAACTGCGAGCGGTACGTCTGCACGTACGAGACGCCCTCGACGAGCACGTCGAACACCTTCCACTCGCCGCCGACGTCGCGCAGCATGTAGTCGACCGGCACCGGCGAGCCCGCCGCGCGGTTGATCTCGGTCGCGACGCGCATGAGCTTGCCGTCGCGCAGCGGCGTCTCCGAAAGCACGCGGACCTTGACGTTCGCGTCGAACTCGAGCATCGCCTTGCCGTAGCGGCGCATGAGGTTCGTCGTCAGCGCGTCGGCGAACGCCTCGATCTTCGCGTCGGGAACGCCTCGGCTGTGGCGGCCGAGCACGAGGCGGGCCGAGTACTCCTGGTCGAACGAGCCCTGCAACTCGCCGAGCACGTAGGCCTCGAGCGTCGCGGGGTTCGCGCGGAACTCGTCGCGCCGCTCGACCAGCGCCGCGAGCACGCGCTCGGCCTGGGACAGCACGAGGTCGCGCGGGCGCTCGGCGGCGGCGACGGCGGCGCTGGCCGCGACGAGGCCACCGGCGATGAGGGCGAGAAAACGCATCATGGAATCTCCTTCGTTTCGGCCGGCGCGGCCGAGTCGGCCGGCTTGTCGCCGAGATCCTTCGCATTGCCGAACATGAACTTTCCGATCAGTTGCTCGAGCACGATCGCCGACTGCGTCATGACGATCTCGTCGCCGTCGCCGAGCGTCTCGGGATCGCCGCCAGGGCTGACTCCGACGTAGCGCTCGCCGAGCAGCCCCGACGTGTAGATCGACGCGGAGCTGTCGACCGGCAATTCGCCGGCCGCACGCGCGACCTGCATCGTCACGATCGCGTCGTAGCGCTCCGGGTCGAGCCGGATCCCGCTGACTTCGCCGATCTTGACGCCCGCAACCTTGACCGGCGCGCGCAGCTTGAGTTCCCCGAGATTCGAGAAACGCGCGGTCACCGCGTACGTCTCGCCGCCGACGCGGCCGCGCGCGTCGGTCGACGCGAACGCGAGCGCGAGCGCGCAGGCAAAGCCCATCAGGATGAAAGCGCCGACGCCGAACTCGAATCTCATGGGTGTTCCCGGGACGGTGGAGCTTGGGCTCAGTACAGCAGGGCGCTCAGGAGGAAGTCGAGGAACAGCACCATCAGCGAGCCGCTCACCACCGCCTGCGTCGTCGCACGTGACGTGCCTTCGATCGTCGGCTCGGCATGGTAACCGGCATACGTCGCGATGAGGCTCGTGACCGCGCCGAACACCAGCGCCTTGGTGAACGCCTGCCCATAGTCGTTGACGAGGCTGACGCTGCCCTGAAGCCCCGACCAGTAATGCCCGGCATCGATGCCGAGGACGTGTACCGCCTGGACGTAGCCGCCGAAGATCGCGAACGCGCAGAACACCGCGGTGAGCAGCGGTACCGCGACGACACCCGCGAGGAAGCGCGGCACGACGGCCTTGCGCACAGGGTCGATCGCCATCATCGAGAGCGCGGCGATCTGGTCGGTTGCGCGCATGAGCCCGAGCTCCGCGGCGATCGACGATCCGGCGCGTCCGCAGAACAGCAGCGCGGTCAGTACGGGCCCGAGCTCGCGGTAGAGGGTGAGCCCGAGCAGCGTCCCGAGCGCATTGCTAGCACCGAAGGTGCTGAGCGTGCGGTACCCCTGCAGCGACATCACGAGCCCGACGAACAGGCCGCCGACCGCGACTATCGGCACCGTGCGGCCACCGATGCTGTAGATCTGGCGCACGAGGTCGGCGAACGAGCCGCGCTGCGGCACGAGGCTCACGAGGATGCGCCCGGCGAACACGCCGGCGCGACCGATCTCGGCGACGAGCTCACGCATGCGCAGCACCGTGCGCCCGGTATTCGAACGCGATCGGACCGTCGGGCGAGCCCTCGAGGAACTGTCGCAGCAGCGGGTCGGGGCTGGCGCGCAGCACCGCCGGCGCGCCGTCGAACACGACGCCGCCGTTGGCGACGACGAGCACGCGGTCAGCGATCGCGAGGCATTCCGCGACGTCGTGCGAGATCAGCAGCGAGGTGAGGCCGAGCGTGCGGTTGAGCGTGCGGATCAGGCTCGTGATGACGCCCTTCGTGATCGGGTCGAGTCCGGTCAGGGGCTCGTCGTAGAGCATCAGCGGGGGATCGAGCGCGAGCGCGCGCGCGAGCGCGACGCGCCTTGCCATGCCGCCGGACAGCTGGTGCGGATCGAGCCGCGCCGCTGCCTCGAGGCCGACCGCGCGCAGCTTCAGCGCCACGAGCTCGTCGACGAGCGGCGCGGGCAGGTCGGTGTGCATCCGCAACGGCAGCGCGACGTTGTCGCCGACGTCGAGGTCGGTCATCACCCCGTTGCCCTGCAGAAGGACGCCGATACGGCGCCGCAGCGCGAACAGCGCGTCGCGCGCGAGCG
>DATLNY010000458.1:0-3294 GCA_035536495.1 Candidatus Saccharimonadia bacterium
GTGCGGCAGCAGCGTCAGGTGCGCGAGCGGGACGGCCGCGAGGATCCGCGCAAACAACTCGTCGTGCGACGGCAGCAGCTTGAACGCGGCTTGCGGACAGAAGTATCGGACTCCGACTTCGGAACGATCGCACGGTGCGGGCGGACCCCGCGCCGGCGGAGGCGAGTAGCAGACGCCGAGGTGCGGTAGTCGCAGCAGCGGCTCGGTGTAATGGCGTTCGCCGTCCGGTGGCTCCATCGCGTCGTTCGAGATGAAGCCGTCGATCGTGTCGAGGCCGGTCGTGACGGGGTGGCCCCAGGTCACGTACTGCGTGGGCGCGAGCCGGAACGAGGCGAGGAACTGCATGCGCCAGTCCATGCCGACGTCGACGAACACCAGCACGTCGAGCGCGGCGGCGCGGATTCGTGCGACCGCGGCGCGCGCATCGCGCGGCCCCGAAACAAAATGCTCGACCTTCGCGCGCAGCGAGGTGATCGCGTCGTCGTCGGCGCCACCGAGGTCGAACACGAATGTCTCGAACCGCTCGCGCGGCAGCCCGAGGGGAAACGCGCGGAACAGCCGTCCGACGGTGTGGTGGTGCAGCGACGGCGACACGAAGCCGACGCGGAGCCGCCGTCCGGGCGCGCGTGCGGGCGCATCCGGCAACGGAACCCAGGCCCGCGCGAAACGCTGCACGACGCGTGCATGGCGGCGCTGGAGCTCCGGCAGCGAGCGTCCGAGCGTGTGCAGGCCGAAGTTGGTCGAGCCCTGCACGAGGTCCGCCAGGAAGAACCGGAGGCGCTCGTCGTCGAGCGGCAGACGCTCGAATTCGGCGAGCCGCGACTCGTAGTCGCCGATCAGTGCGTCGGCTTCGGAATCCGTCCCGAGCACGAACGGAATCGACTGCATCGCCTCCCAGCGCGCGGGCAGGTAATGCGGGTCGAGCCGTGCGATTTCGTCGAATGCCGCGCGCGCCTCGCGGAACCGATGCCGATTGCGCAGGCTCACGGCGAGGCGATGCACGTACTCGACCCGCGTCGGCGCGAGCGCGGCGAGCCGTTGCGACGCCTCGATCGCCTCGTCGGGCGCGTGCGCTGCGATCGCGGCGCGCGCGTGGACCTCCCAGGCCGTCTCACGGTCCGGCGCGAGCTCGCTCGCACGGCGTGCGGCAACCAGAGCAGCCGCAGCCTCGCCGGATTCGATCTCGCAGAGCGCAAGGTTGAGCCACGCGTCGATCCAGTCGGGAGCGAGCGCGACGGTGGCTCGATACGCCGTCGCGGCCTCGCGGTGGCGACGCTCGCGATGCAGCGCCTGCGCGATGGCCGCCTGGCGCTGCGACTCGGCGCTCGCAGTCATGTGGCGGCTCGCGGCATCACGTTCGCGAGGAAGTCGTTCATCGCCGCGACGACCGCGTCGTCGCGGTAGAGGCGTGCCTTGCGTTCGCGAATCGTGGCCGACAAGCGTTGGCGAAGCGCGTGATCGCGCCCGACTCCAACCGCGATGCGGACATAGTCGTCGAGGTCGCGCGCGACGAGCTGGTCGAGGCCGAGCTGCCGCAGCATCGCGCTCGTGTGGCGCGCGCGCATCAGCTCGCCGGGCAGGGTAATCGTCGGCACGTCGTGCATCAGGATCTCGAGCGTCGTGTTGCCGCCCGACCAGCCGATCGAATCGAGGTTGACGTCGCACGTCGCCGCGAGCCCGAGGAAGCTCGCGAGCGGCATCGACGGGTGCATGACGACATGGTCCGGGGCGTGCAGGCCGCGGCGCTCGAACGCAGGCCGCATCCGCGCGAAGAGCTCGTCGCGGACGTGCTGGACGCCGTGCGGCAGCAGGTGGAAGCGCGCGCCGGGCAGCTGTTGCGCGATCCGCGCGAAAAGCTCGTCGTGGATCGGCGTGTTCTTGTAGACCGTCTGCGCGAAGAAGTAATCGACGCCGTCGGCGTGCGGATTCGCCGTGTAGCTCGGCGGCGCGACGGGCGCGACGTCCGGTGGCACGTAGTGCGTCCCGAGGTTCGGCAGCCGCACGAGCGACTCGGTGTAGTGCGCTTCGGCGCCGGGCGGCTCCATCGCCTCGCTCGAGACGAAATAGTCGATCGTGCTGCGGCCCGTCGTGACGGGATGGCCCCACATCACGCACTGCACCGGCGCGAAGCGCAGCGCGGAGAGGACCTGCGCGACCGGATGCATCCCGATGTCGAGGAACACGAGCACGTCGAGCCCGGCCGAGGCGAGCGTCGCGATCCAGCGGCCGGAGTCGGGTTCGTCCGAAACGAGCGCATCGACGTTCTCGCGCAGCCATTGCGTCTGCGCGTCGACCTGCTCCTCGAGCATGAACGCGGCGACCTCGAAGCGCGAGCGGTCGAGCGCGGCGATCATCGGGCCGAACAGCTTCATGATCGTGTGGTTGCGCAGGTACCCCGAGACGAAGCCGATGCGACGCTTCGTGCCGGGTGGCGCGATCGTCTTCGGCGCCGGCATGCCCTGCGTGGCCGCGCCGACCATCCGCTCGAGCAGCGCGCCGTAGCGGCGCTGCTCGTCGACGAGCGGCAGGCCTAGGTAGTGCGTGTAGAAGTTCGTGTTGAGCCGCACGCAGTCGCGCATCTCGTCGACCCGGCCGGGATCGGCGTCGATCCGCCGCTCGATGTCGACGACGCCGTCGCGCCAGCGCTCGAGGAACGCCGCGGCGTCTGCCTCGTCGCGGACGTAGGGCTGCTCGGGGTTCTGGAATCGCCCCCATCGCGCCGGCCAGTAGTCGGGCCAGCGCGCGATCGTCTCGTCGAGCAGCACGCGCGCGGCGCGATGCTGGAAGCCTTCCCAGAGCGCGAGCGCGAGCTCGACGTGGTTCCTCGGCGTCGGCTCGACCTCGCAGAGACGCCGCTTGACGTCGAGATACGCGGGATAGTCGCGCCGCGCCGCGTGCAGCACGCGCGCGTAGAGGCGCAGCGCGGCGGGATCGTCGCGGCGCGTCGCGTTGCCGCGCCGCGCGGCGTCGACGGCTTCGTCGAGGCGTGCGTCGCGCAAACAGCATTCGGCGAAGTTGAGCCAGGCCTCGGGCCACTCGGGGCGCGAAGCGAGACACGCCTCGAAGTGTTCGCGCGCGGCGGCGTGGCGTCCCGCGCGCAGCGCGACGACGCCGAGCTTGAACCTCGCCTCGACCAGTGCGGGCTCGAGCGCGAGCGCCTGTGCGAACGCCGCCTCGGCGCCTGCCGCGTCGCCGAGCTCGTCGCGGGCGATGCCGAGGTCGTACTGGAGCGCAGCGCGTGGCGGCAGCGCGCGCACGAGCGCCTCCAGCGCCTCGCGCGCGAGCGGCCAGTCG
>DATLNY010000459.1:0-4187 GCA_035536495.1 Candidatus Saccharimonadia bacterium
GCTGGTACTTGAAGTCCATCCATTTCGACCTGGGGGTCGCATGCCGGAACGTCTGCCACAGCATCGGCAGATAGCCATCCTCGAGGCTCACGCCGACGATGTGCTGGACACTGACCCTCTCGGGGTCGCCGCGCTTGAACCGATACGTGATGTACAGCGAGCGTCGCCTGCAGCTGCACGTGCGGCGCAACAGCCGTTGATCCCAGCCGCTCGGCGCCAGCTCGTCGTGGATGAACGCGGCGATGCTCTTCGATCCGCAGACCGCGAGCCAGGGTGGGCGATCGCCGCATGAGGTGCACTGCCACCAGTACCTTGCCATGGAAGTCCCTGCTGCTGACCCGATCGGGGTCGGGAGTGGTACAGCATGTCACCCGTCGGTGGATTGGACCGAGGCATCGAGCGCCATCCGCATGCGTACGAGCGGCGTCGTGACGCCGCCCGGAAGCGCGAGGTCGAACCGCTCGACGACCGCGAAGCCCGACGCGAGATAGAGCGGCTCGCCGGGCAGCGTCGCCGCGAGCTCGAGTGCCGTGAAGCCGGCCCGCTGCGCGGCCGCGATGCACTCCGCGATGAGCCGTCGCCCGAGGCCGCGGCGCGCCATCGACGGATCGACGAAGAACGCGCGAATGCGCGCGGGTTCGCTGCGCGGATCGAGCAACGGGTCCGGACCGTGCTTGGCCTGGTCGCCGCCGAACAGCGTGCGGCGTTTGCTCCAGCCGCCGCACGCGACGAGGCGCCCGGCGTCCTCGATGAGGAAGTACGTCTGGTCGTCGATCAGCTGCGTGTCGACGCCGAACACGTGGCGCGTGATCGCGTCCGCCTGCGCGGGCGTGTAGTACCCGACGCTGAGCTCGCGGCCCGACCGGGCGATGAGGTCCTGAAGCGCCGGGATGTCGTCGTGGCGGGCGAGGCGAGGATGCGCCTCTGCGCCAATGGGCAGGTCCACGATCATCGCGCTCGAACGGCGGCCTGGTCCGCCATGAAGCGCGTGCCATCGGGCGCCTCGAGCTCGTATTGGACGATGTCTCCGGAGGCATAACCCTGGACGATGCGGCCCGGCCCTCGTGGGGTCTCTACCGACGCAGCCTTCGCGAAGTCGAAGACTGTGCTCGCGTCCGGGTCATCGAGCGTATGAAGACCGCCGTGCCAGTGGATGAGGAATGGACCGACGCCGTGCACCTGCACGATGGCGCCCGCAGGAGAAAAGGCGAACATCGAGCTGCCCTTCGGCGCAAAGGCATAAGCTCCCGCTTTCAACCCCTCGGTTCGTGACGGGTCGAAGGCATCGCCCAACCCGAAATGCCACGTGCCCTGGACGACCGTGATGTGTTCGTCGACCGGATGGGAGTGCGGCGGGACGACCGAGCCGGGAAGCTCGCGTATACGCATCACGAACGGCTGGCCCGGAGCCGCAGGATCACCGTACAGGATTTCCACATCGCCGTGCATGGGTGCGAGCGGAATGATGCGGCTGTCGCGCAGCCCCTTGCCCGCGGCGGCCTGCGTCACCCCGGACGCGGCTGCCATGGGCGAATGGGCTCGGTCACCCGCAGAACGAGGCGCTGCAGCGCACCCGGCGACCACTACTGCGATTGCGATCACGGTGCATGCTCTGCGCACGGTCCTTTCTCCTCGCGGCCTAACGGATCGGGTGCTCACCGGCGACGGCTCCCGGCAGACGCAGCGTGGCACAGGCGCCGCCGCCGGGCCGATTCTCGAGCGCGGCCGATCCGTGGTGCAGATCGGCCACCTGTGCGACGAAGCACAGCCCCAGTCCGCTGCTTCGATGGCCGCCGTCCGGGCGGGGCAGGGAATAGAACCGCTCGAACACCCGATCGCGTGCATAGTCGGGCACGCCGGGCCCGCGGTCGCTGACGCGGATCGTCACGAAGCCTTGCTCGATGCACGCATCGACTTCGAGCGCGCTGCCGGGCGGCGCGAAGTCCGACGCGTTCTCGACCAGGTTGTCGAGCGCCTGTCGCAACAGGAATGCATCACCGCTGACGTGCGGCGCGCTGTCCACGCGCAGCTCGAGCCGTTGCCTCCTCGCCTCGAGGCGCGGACGACTGTCGTCGGCCACCGCGTCGAGCAACGCGGCGACTTCGACCCGCTGCGGCGCGTCGAGTCGCTGACGGTGCTCGACCGCCGCGAGCGCGAGCATCCGGTCGATCATCAGCGCGAGCCGCTCGCTCTGCACGCGGATCGCGTCCGCGAAGCGCGCCTGGTCGCCGGCCGGCAGCGGCTGCTCGAGCAGCTCCGCGCTCGCGCGGATCGCCGCGAGCGGGCTCTTCATCTCGTGCGTCAGCGCGTGGACGTAGCGTTCGACGTACTGCTTGCCCTCGAGCTTCGCGCGCATCGTCTCGAGCGACTGTCCGAGCTCGGCGAACTCGCCCGCGGCGCGCGGCAGGGTCGCGCGCTCGCCGGCCGTGACGGCCTGCGCATAACGGCGCAGCGCACCGAGCTGGCGCGACAGCCACGCCGCGGCCGCGATGCCGATGACGAGCCCCACGCCGAGCAGCACGATGCCCCATCGCAGCACGGTGTCCTGGCTGCGCTCGATGAACGGTGCGATGACGCTGTTGGGTTTCGCGACCGTCAGCACACCGGCGATCGCGCCGGTGCCGTCGCGGATCGGCGCCGCGACGTGCATGACCGTCGCGTCGGGATCAGCCGGATCCTCGGCGGTCGAGCGCGCGCCGTACTCGCCGCGCAGGGTCCGACGCACGTCGTTCCACTTCGAGTAGTCGCGCCCGACGTCGCGCCCGGTGCTGTCGAACCGGACGACGCCGTGCGCGTCGGTCACGTAGACGCGGTAATTCGTCTCGCGCTTGGGAAAACCCCAGATCGCCGCGCCGGGGTCGCGCGCGCGCATGCTGCGTACGCGCTCCGCGAAGCGGCCCTCGGCGATCCGGCCCGCGAGCAGGTCATCGGTCGCAAGCTCCGCGAGCACGTTTGCCGTGTCGACGAGCGTGTCTTCCGGCGCCTGTCGAACACCGGGCTTGACCTGCGCGACGAACACCTGCGTCAGCAGCAACGCCGCGAGCGCGACGATCGCGAAGTAGCCGAGCAGGATGCGAAGGCCGATCCGCATCGGCTCAGTCGACCTGCAGCGAGTAGCCGAGCCCGCGCTGCGTCTGGATCGGATCCGCGTCGGCGTCGATCTCGCGCAGCTTCGCGCGCAGCGTCTTGACGTGCGTGTCGACCGTGCGGTCCGAGGCCTCGCTGTCGTGGCTCCAGACGCGGTCCATCAGCTGCGCGCGCGTGAGGATCGCGCCGGGGCGCTGCAGGAGTGCTGCGAGCAGCCGGTACTCGTAGCGCGTGAGCTCCAGCAGTTGGCCGCGGAAGAACACGCGGTGTCCGTCGGCGTCGTGCTCGAAGCCGGTAGAGGGCGGCGCGCCGCGACTGCGGCGCAGCACCGCGCGGACGCGCGCGACGAGCTCGCGCGGCGAGAACGGTTTGGCGATGTAGTCGTCGGCGCCGAGATCGAGCCCGAGCACGCGCTCGGCCTCGGTCCCGCGCGCGGTCAGGAAGATGACGGGAAGGTCGCGCGCGCGTCGCAGCTCGCGGCACAACGCGAATCCGTCGATGTCGGGCAGCCCGACGTCGAGGATCGCGAGGTCGAACGCACCGGCGCCGGCGAGCGCGAGCGCCGCACGGCCCGTCAGCGCGTGCGTGGTCTCGAACCCGTCGGCACGCAACGCGAACTCGACCGTCTGCGCGATCGCGCCTTCGTCTTCGACCAGCAGTACGCGGGGCATCCGCACCTCCTCCCACGAGGATAAAGGGGACGGAGGGAATTAAGCGCAGCTGACGCCCTCCGTCCCCTTTTTGCCCGACTTCGCGGTGGCGCCACATTGGCCACACACGAGTCGTCGACACTCGTCGCGCCAGCGTGGCTGGAGTGAGGAGCCTCGAACGTGTCGTCAGCGGATCCAATGAACCCCGTCGAGCTGCGGATCGAACAGTGGCGCGTCGCGCTGCGCCGCCAGGGCGTTCATTCGTTCGACGTCGAGGATCTCGAGGATCGGCTGCGCGCGCAGGCCGCAAGCCTGCGCACGGCGGGGCTCAGCGAGGAGGAAGCCTTCCTCGTCGCGGCCAAGCGCATTGGCGACCTCGACCGGCACACACGCACGCTCGCGAACGAGGGCTCGGAGCGCGTCTGGAATCAGCTTGAAACCGCGGCCCCC
>DATLNY010000460.1:0-2399 GCA_035536495.1 Candidatus Saccharimonadia bacterium
GAACACGATCAACCTGCCCGAGACGCCGTTCCCGATGAAGGGGGACCTCGCGAACCGGGAGCCGGGCATCCTCGCGCAGTGGGACGCGACGCAGCGCGAGCACGCGCGGTGCTCGCCGAAAACCCGGGAAAACACGCGTGAGCCAGGACTACAAGAACACGATCAACCTGCCCGAGACGCCGTTCCCGATGAAGGGCGACCTTTCCAACCGCGAGCCGGGGATGCTTGCGAAGTGGGAGGCCGACGGGCTCTACGAGCGCGTGCAGCGCCACGCCGAGGGCCGGCCGTTGTGGGTGCTGCACGACGGCCCGCCGTACGCGAACGGCGAGATCCACATCGGGCACGCGCTCAACAAGATCCTGAAGGACATCGTCGTCCGCTCGAAGCTGATCGGCGGCTTCCGCTCGCCGTACGTGCCGGGCTGGGATTGCCACGGGCTGCCGATCGAGCTCGTGGTCGAGAAGCAGCACGGCAAGGTCGGCGTCAAGCTCGACGCGAAGGCGTTCCGCGACGAGTGCCGCGACTACGCGACGAAGCAGATCGACGTGCAGCGGCGCGACTTCAAGCGGCTCGGCATCCTCGGTGACTGGGAGAACCCGTACCGCACGATGGACCGGCGGTACGAGGCCGACATGCTGCGCGCGCTCGCGCGCATCGTCGCGAACGGGCACCTCATGCGCGGCGTCAAGCCGGTGCACTGGTGCTTCGATTGCGGCTCGGCGCTCGCCGAGGCCGAGATCGAGTACGCCGACAAGGTGTCGCCTGCGATCGACGTCGCGTACGACGCGCTCGATCCGGCGGCGCTCGCAGCGAAGTTCGGCGTCGATGCAAGCGACGCGATCGTCGCGATCCCGATCTGGACGACGACGCCGTGGACGCTGCCCGCGTCGCTCGCCGTCACGCTCGCGCCGGAATTCGACTACGTGCTGGTCGAGGGGCCGCCGCGTAGTGGCCGCCGCGTGCTGCTCGTGCTGGCCGAGGCGCTGGCGCCCGCGGCGGTCGCGCGCTACGGCGTCGATCCGTTGCGCGTGCTCGGGCGCGCGCAGGGCGCCGCGCTCGAGCACCTGCGCCTGCAGCATCCGTTCTACGGCCGCGACGTGCCGGTCATTCTCGGCACGCACGTCACGGCCGACGCCGGTACGGGTGCGGTGCATACGGCGCCGGGCCACGGGCAGGAAGACTTCGCGGTCGGCCAGCAGTACGGGCTCGACGTGCTGAACCCCGTCGGCGGCAACGGCGTGTTCCTGCCCGATACGGGCTTGTTCGCGGGAATGCACATCTTCAAGGCGAACGACGCGATCATCGCGGCGCTCGCCGAGCGCGGCGTGCTGCTCGCGCAGTCGAAGCTCAACCACAGCTACCCGCACTGCTGGCGCCACAAGACACCGGTCGCGTTCCGCACGACGCCGCAATGGTTCATCGGCATGGAGCAGGCCGGGCTTCGCAAGCATGCGATCGCGGCGATCCACAAGACGCGCTGGATCCCGGGCTGGGGTGAGGAGCGGATCGCCGGCATGATCGAGAACCGCCCCGACTGGTGCATCTCGCGCCAGCGCACGTGGGGCGTGCCGATCGCGCTGTTCGCGCGCAAGTCCGACGGGATGCCGCATCCCGACTCAGCGGCGCTGCTGCACACGATTGCCGACCTCGTCGAGCGCGACGGTGTCGAGGCGTGGTTCGCGCTCGATCCGCGCACGCTGATCGGCGACGACGCCGACGCCTACGACAAGGTCGGCGACATCCTCGACGTCTGGTTCGACTCCGGCGTCACGCACGCCTGCGTGCTCGACGCGCGGCCCGAGTTCGTGCGCGAGCCGCACGAGCCGAAGCGCGTCATGTACCTCGAAGGGTCCGACCAGCACCGCGGCTGGTTCCACTCGTCGCTGCTGACCTCGACGGCGATGTCCGGGCACGCGCCGTATGCCGAAGTCCTGACGCACGGCTTCACGGTCGATGCGCAGGGCCGCAAGATGTCGAAGTCGATCGGAAACGTCATCGCGCCGCAGAAGGTCGTCTCGTCGCTCGGCGCCGACGTGCTGCGGCTGTGGGTCGCCTCGACCGACTATGCGAACGAGATGTCGGTCTCCGACGAGATCCTCAAGCGCGTTGCCGACAGCTATCGGCGCATGCGCAACACCGCGCGCTTCCTGCTCGGCAATCTCGCGGGCTTCGATCCCGCGCGCGACCTCGTGCCGGCCGACGAGATGCTGCTGCTCGACCGCTGGGCGCTCGCGCGGGCCGTGCGCGTCATGCAGCTCGCGCGTCGCGTCTACGGCGCCGAGGCCGGCCGCGATGGCGAGGCAGGTCCCGACACCTACCGCTACCAGTCGCTCGTGCAGGAACTCATGCGCTTCTGCACGGTCGACATGGGCGCGGCGTACCTCGACATGACGAAGGAT
>DATLNY010000461.1:0-5492 GCA_035536495.1 Candidatus Saccharimonadia bacterium
GAGCGCTGCCACCGGCTTGCGATCCTCGATCGCGGCCGGCTCGTCGCGGAGGGGACGCCGGCCGGGCTCACCGCCGGCATCGAGCAGCGCGTGCTCGCGATCGACTGCGCGCGACCGCGCGACGCGCAGGCGCTGCTGCGCGATTCGCCGGGCATCGACGCGATCGCGCAGATCGGCACGACGCTGCGCGTGCTCGCCGCACGCGCGCTCGATGCCGAAGCCCTTCGTGCGCGACTGTCCAATGCGGGCATCGAGGCTCGCGTCGCGGAAATCCCGCCGAACCTCGAGGACGTCTTCGTTGCGGCGACGCGCCGGATGCGCACGCCGGAGGCCGCATGAGCGCGGCACGGCGGCTGCTCGCGATCGTCACGAAGGAGCTCTACCAGCTCCGCCGCGACCGCCTGACGTTCGCGATGATCATCGGCATCCCGACGCTGCAGCTCTTACTGTTCGGCTATGCGATCAACATGGACGTGCGCAACCTCGCCGCGACCGTCGTCGACGAGGCGAACACGATGCGCTCGCGCGAGATCGTCGCGGCGCTCACGCACGCGCAGGTGGTCGACGTGCGCTACCGCGACGCGACGCCGCAGGCCGGGATGGACCGGATCCGCCGCGGCGAGACTTCAGTCGCCATCGTCCTGCCTTCGGATCTCGACCGGCGCCTGCAGCGGCGCGAGCGCTCGGCGATCCAGCTCATCGTCGACGGCTCGGACCCCGTCATCATGCAGGCCGCGCGGCAGCTCTCGGCGCTGCCGATCCACGGCGCGGCGCCCGTGCCGTCCGTCGAGGTGCTCAACCTCTACAACCCCGAGCGGCGCTCCGCGCTCAACACGGTGCCGGGGCTCATCGGCGTGATCCTCACGATGACGATGGTGATGTTCACGGGCGTCTCGATCGTGCGCGAGCGCGAGCGCGGCAACATGGAGTTCCTCATCGCGACGCCGGTGCGCCCGCTCGAGCTCGTGATCGGCAAGGTGCTGCCGTTCGTCGGGATCGGGCTCGTCCAGGTCAGCATCGTGCTCGCGCTTGGCGCCTGGATCTTCTCGGTCCCAGTGCGTGGCGCGCTGCTCGACGTCTACATCGTCGCGCTCACGTACATCGTCGCGTGCCTCGGCCTCGGCGTCCTGATCTCGACCTTCGCGAAGACGCAGTTCCAGGCGATGCAGGTCGCGTTCTTCACGTTCCTGCCGCAGATCCTGCTGTCGGGCTTCATGTTCCCGTACGCGGGCATGCCGCGCGCCGCGCAGTGGATCGCCGAGGTGCTGCCGCTGACGCATTTCGTGCGGATGATCCGCGCGGTCATGCTGCGCTCTGCGTCGATCGGCGAGCTGACCGGCGACCTGCTCGCGCTCGTCGCGTTCTCGGTCGTCGCGCTCGGCGCCGCGACGCTGCGGTTTCGCAAGCGTCTCGACTGACGAGCGCGCGCGGCGCTGCCCGTACAATTCCGCCATGCCCTTCGACCGCGCCACCGAAACGAGCCTGCGCGACATGCTCGGCGATGCGTTCACGACCGACGCGGCCGACCGCGCCGCGTACAGCTACGACAACTCGCGGCGCGAGGCCCTGCCCGACGCCGTCGCGCTGCCGACGACGCACGCGCAGGCCGTTGCGCTCGTGCGCGCATGCCACGCCTCGCGCACGCCGGTCGTCGCGCGCGGCCGCGGCACGAACACGACCGGCGCGACGGTGCCGCTCGAAGGCGGCGTCGTCGTCTCGTTCGAGCGCATGAACCGGATCCTCGCGCTCGAGCCCGACGACCGCCTCGCCGTCGTCGAGCCCGGCGTGCTCAACGGGGATCTGCAGCGCGCGCTCGCGACGATCGGCTTCTTCTGGCCGCCGGATCCGACCAGCGCCGACTACGCGACGATCGGGGGCAACCTTGGCTGCAACGCCGGCGGGCCGCGCGCGGTCAAGTACGGCGCGTGTCGCGAGAACGTGCTCGGCCTCGTCGCGGTGACGGGAACCGGCGAGACGATCCGCACCGGCACGCGCACGACGAAAGGCGCGGTCGGCTACGACCTCACGCGGCTGCTCGTCGGCTCCGAAGGAACGCTCGCGCTGATCACCGAGGCGACGCTCAAGCTGACGCCGCGGCCGCTGTCGATCGCGACGCTGCGCGCGCTCTATGTCGACGTCGGCGCCGCCGCGCGCGCGGTCGCGCGGATCATGGCGCAGCCCGAAACGCCGTGCGCGCTCGAGTTCATGGACGGCGAGGCCGTGCGGCTCGCGCGCGAAATCGGCGGCGCGGACATCCCCGAAGCCGGCGCGCTGCTGATGATCGAGGTCGACGGCGATCCCGCGTCGCTCGACGCAGCGGTCGATGCCGTCGCCGCCGCAGCGCGCGGCGAAGGCCTCGTCCAGCTCGGCATGACGAGCGATGCGGCGGCGGCGGCGAAGCTCTGGGCCGCGCGGAAGGCGCTTTCGCCCGCGCTGCGCACGATCGCACCGAACAAGATCAACGAGGACGTCGTCGTCCCCGTCTCGCGCGTTCCCGAGCTCGTCGCGGGCGTGCAGGCGATCTCGCGCGAGTCGGGCATCGCGATCGTCAACTTCGGCCACGCCGGCACCGGCAACATCCACGTCAACCTGCTCTATCGCGACGACGACGCCAACGCGGTCGCGAACGCGCCGGCCGCGCTCTCGCGCGTCTTCGACCTCGTGCTCTCGCTCGGCGGCACGCTCTCGGGCGAGCACGGCATCGGCATCGACAAGCGCGAGTTCATGCCGCGCGCAATCGAGCCCGCGACGCTCGCGCTGATGCGCGCGATCAAGTCGCAGTTCGACCCGGCCGGCATCCTCAATCCCGGCAAGCTCCTCCCCTAGCGCCTCAGTTCGTGGCGCCCGCCGGTACGTCGGACGATTCCCCCGTCGGCTCGTCGGAATCGAACTCGATCGCGAGCTCGAGCTCGCGCGCGGCCTGCATCGCGCATTCGCGAACCCGCTCGGCGGTCTGGCGGCTGCCGGCCTCGACCTCGATCGTCGTCATCGGGTGCGCCATGTCGTCGGGTAGCCCCGCGGAGCTCGAATCGTCGTCGTCGAGGTGCGGCATGAGGTCCGCGACTTCCTCGACGTGCTCGATTCCCTCGAGCGAGGTCAGCAGGTTGATCAGTGCGCGCGCCTGGTCGGCGCCGCCGGTGACGTGCATCCGCATCGTGGTCATGGTCGTTCCTCTCCGGTCGATTGGATTCCGGTAGCAAGCGCCGAGCCACGGCAAGCCACGGAGCGGAAGGCCGCGAGCGATGCCTCGCGCCGAGGTCAGAGCGTGTACATCGCGGCGAGCAGCGCTCCACCGAGCAGGCCGGCCCAGACCCCGGCGATCGCATCGTCGAACATCGCGCCGAATCCGCCGCCGACCACGCGGTCCGCGAGGCTCGCGGGCCACGGCTTCGCGATGTCGCAGGCGCGGAACGTGATGAAGCCCGTCACGACGACGAGCCAGAGCGGCGGCACGCCGAACACCGCCGGGGCTGCGTCGATCATGAGCTCGATGAGGCCGAGCGCGAGCCACTGGCCGACCCACTCGTCGAGCACGACGAGCGGCGGGTCCTCCCGTTGCAGCACCTTGATCGCGTGCGTCGCGGTGCGCACGCCGATCGCGAACGTCACGACGATCGCGGCCCACAGCCACCACCACGCGGCATCGCGCAGCGCGAGGTACGGCAGCAGCGCGACCGCGCTGCCGACGGTTCCCGGCGCAATCGGCGAAAGGCCCGCGCCGAAACCGCTCGCGATCAGCAGCGCGGGGTCGCGCATCATGCGCAGGTTCGGACGCACGCTCACGCGAAATGCTCGTAGCCGCGGCGTGCCGGTGTCACGTCGTTACCGCGTGAATCGACGACGCGCACGCCCGGCGTCGCGACGATGCGGCCGAGCGTCGCTATCGGCACGCCCTTGTCGGGCAGCCCGCGTACTTCGACGAGGCTTTCCGGCGGCAGCGTGAAGCAGAGCTCGTAGTCGTCGCCGCCGGTCCAGGCATGCACGAGGGCGACCGCCGCAGTGCACGCCTGCAACAGCGCGCCGGACATCGGTGGCGCCTCGTCGAGCCTCGCGCCGACGCCGCTCGCGGCGCAGAGCCGGCCGAGGTCGGCAAGCAATCCGTCGCTGACGTCGATCGCGGCCGACGCGCGGCCGCGCAGCGCGATGCCCGCGCGCACGCGCGGCACCGGACGGTCGAGCCGCTCGCGCAATGCCGCGACATCGAAGTGCTCGAGCGCCGCGGCCGCGTCGCCGAGCTCGCCCGTCACGCAGACGAGATCGCCGACGCGCGCGCCGGATCGCAGCAGCGCGGCGCCGCGCGGGACGAAGCCGTGTACGGTCACGGTGATCGTCAGCGGTCCGAGTGTCGTGTCGCCGCCGACGAGCGCGACGCCGTGCGGACGCGCGAGCGCCGCGAATCCGCCCGCGAACGCGGCGACCCACGCCGGGTCCGGCGTCGGCAGCGTCAGCGCCAGCGTCGCCCATGCCGGCTCGGCGCCCATCGCGGCGAGGTCGCTCAGGTTGACGGCGAGCGCCTTCCAGCCGATGTCGTACGGGGTCGTCGACGCGGGGAAATGCACGCCCGAGACGAGCGTGTCGGTCGCGACGACGAGATCGTGGCCGTCGCGCGTCGTGAGCACCGCGCCGTCGTCGCCGATGCCGACGCGGACGTCGTCGCGCGCATGCGCGCATTCGCGGCGGATCAGCTCGATGAGGTCGAATTCCTTCACGCTGCAGCTGCCGCTAGGGGCCCTCCCCTTCCGTCATTCCCGCGAAAGCGGGACTGCGATCGCGTAGCGATCGCGAACGGCGAAGCCGGTCATCCATTCTGCACTGAGTGGAAATGGATTCCCGCCTTCGCGGGAATGACGGGGGGGGGTGGGGATGTTCGCGGGCATCACCCGCCGCTCAGCGCCGGTACTCGCCGCTGCGCCAGTCCGCCGCGGCCTTGTCGAGCACGCCGTTGATGTAGGTGTGGCCGAACTCCGCGCCGAAGCGCTTCGAGACCTCGATCGCCTCGTTGATGACGACGCGGTACGGCACGTCGACGCGGTGCAGCAGCTCGTATGCCGCGAGCCTGAGGATCGCCCGCTCGATCGGGTCGACCTGCTCGACCGTGCGGTCGAGGAACGGCGCGAGCTTCGCGTCGAGCTCGGGTTGGCGCGCATCGACGCCGGTGACGAGGTCCTTGAAATACTCGAGGTCTGCGATCTCCATTTCCTGCTCGTGCTCGAACTGCGCGACGACGCTGTCCATCGGCGAGCCCGAGATCTGCCAGGCGTACACGGCCTGCAGCGCACGGCGGCGCGCGCGCGAGCGCGCGGCGAGGTCGATACCGTCCTTGCGCGCGCTCATGCGAGCGCCCGGCGCAGCGCGGCCATCTCGAGCGCCGCAAGCGCGGCCTCGCGGCCCTTGTTCGCATCGCCCGGGCCCGAGCGCGCGCGCGCCTGCGCGTCGTCCTCGCACGCGAGCACACCGTTCGCGACCGGCACGCCGGTCTCGAGCGCGACCTG
>DATLNY010000462.1:0-3397 GCA_035536495.1 Candidatus Saccharimonadia bacterium
GTTCAAGATCGGCGCGGGCGATACCGCATCGACCGCGATCGGTCCGCTGACCCAACAGGGTTTCAGCATCGGCTCGAACGGCTTCCCCGGCTTCAACGCGGTGACCGCCGGCGAGCACGAGCGCGACAGCTGGGCGGTCTACTTCGACGCCGAGTCGCAGGTCACCGACCAGTTCCTGCTCGCGGGCGCAGTGCGGTACGAGGACTACGACGACTTCGGCAGCACCACGAACTGGAAGCTGACGGGCCGCTACGACTTCAACGACAACTTCGCGATCCGCGGCGCGGTCAGCACGGGCTTCCGCGCGCCGACGCCCGGCCAGGCGAACGTGAGCCAGGTGACGACGGCGTTCATCGACGGCGAGCTCCGCGACACCGCGACGCTGCCGCCGACCAACCCGATCGCCGCGTTCTACGGCGCCGAGCCGCTGACGCCCGAGGAGTCGGAGAACGCCTCGTTCGGCTTCGTCTGGATCGACGGACCGTTCCAGCTGACGGCCGACTACTACCACATCGAGGTCGAGGATCGCATCGCGCGCAGCACCGACTTCACGCTGAGCGCCGCCGATCGCGCCGCGCTCGTGGCGTCCGGACAGGCGCAGGCCGCGTCGCTGACCCGCGTCGGCTTCTTCGTCAACGACTTCGACACCACGACGCAGGGCCTCGACCTCGTCGCGAGCGTCGATACCGACCACTTCGGCGGCAGCACCAACTACGCCGTCGCGTTCAACTGGAACGACACCGAGGTCGACGACTTCACGCCCGGCATCATCAGCGAGGCGCGCGTCCTGAAGATCGAGGAGTCCTTGCCGAACACGAAGGGCTACTTCTCGATGCACCACCGTCGCGGCCACTGGGACGTGCTCGCGCGACTCAACTACTTCGGCTCCTGGTACGAGGACCACCTCGACAGCGACGTCGTTCGCGCCGAGGACGGCGGCCTGCCGATCTACGAGGACGCCGCGGTCACGTTCGACATCGAGACCGGCTGGGAATGGGATTCGGGCCTCTATTTCCGCGTCGGTGCCCAGAACCTCTTCGACAACACGCCGGACGACAATCCGTGGGGGGCCCTCGTCGCCGGTGCGGAGTACCCGGTGCACTCGCCGTACGGGTTCAACGGCGGGTTCTACTACGCGCGGGTCGGCTTCAAGTTCTGACGCACGGCATCCCGGGAGGCGTCTCGCCTCCCGGGATTGTTCCTTACGGTGCCGCGGCTTCCGGCGGTCGGGGCTGAGGCCCCTCCTACAAGTGGCGCTCCGGCGTCGGCTTTGCGACCGCAGCGACTGCGCCGATGCGCGCGCGTGACATCGCCTCGCCGATCGCGACGCCTTCGAGCCCGGCTGCAACGAACGGCGCGGCCGTGATGCCGCGCGCTGCCGCGAAGCACGCGCGAAGGTAATCGGCCTGCGGATACGGACGCTCGGCAAGCCCGGTGCGTCCACGCTTGTCGGCTTCGCACGCGAGCAGGAACACCTCGAGCCGGTCTGCGCGGCGGAACGCATCGAGCCGGTCGAACAGCCGCACGACGGTCGAGGGTTTTAGCTCGAGCGCCTGGTGCGCGATGAGGTGGAGCTTGCACGCCAGCACGCCGCACGCGCCGTACTCGTAGGGAACCTTGTAACGCTCGTTGACGGCGCGCACGAGCGGCACGCCGTGCTTCTCGTGCTGCACGTGCTTCGGCAGCTCCTCGCGCGGCGTGACGCCCTTGCCGAGGTCGTGCACGAGCGCGCAGTAGCCGACGAGCGCGTTGCCCGGTGCGAGCCGCGCGGCCATGTCGAGCACGAGCTCGATGTGCGTGCCGGTGTCGACTTCCGGGTGGTACTCGGGGCGCTGCGGCACGCCGTAGAGCGCGTCGACCTCGGGAAACAGCACCGCGAGCGCGCCGCACGCGCGCAGCACGCGGACGTACGTGCCCGGCGATGCTTCGCCGAGCGCGCGCTGCGTTTCCTGCCAGACGCGCCCGGAGACGAGGTCCGAGACCTCGCCGGCGTCGACGATGTCGCCCATCAGCGCGAGCGTCTCCGACGCGATCGTGAAGCCGAGCGGCGCGAATCGCGCCGCGAACCGCGCGACGCGCAGCACGCGCAGCGGATCCTCCGCGAACGCCGGCGAGACGTGCCGCAGCACGCGTGCCTCGATGTCGCGCACGCCGCCGAACGGATCGACGAGCGAGCCGTCGGGCGCCTGCGCGATCGCATTGACGGTGAGGTCGCGCCGGCGCAGGTCGTCCTCGAGCGTGACCTCGGGGGATGCGTGGAACGCGAAGCCGTGGTAGCCGCGGCCCGACTTGCGCTCGGTCCGCGCGAGCGCATGCTCCTCGCCCGTCGCGGGGTCGATGAAGACAGGGAAATCCTTGCCGACCGGACGGAAGCCGCGCGCGACCATCGCCTCGGGCGTGCTGCCGACGACGACGAAGTCGCGATCGGCGCAGGGCCGACCGAGCAGGCGATCGCGCACGGCACCGCCGACGAGGTAGGTCGCTCCGGGCATGCGCGCGCCGGGCTATGCATCTTCTTCTTCCGCATCGGCGTAGCGTATCCGCTGGCGATCGTCACGGGAGGGGAGCCGATGGAACGGAAGACACTCGCCGCATGGCCGGCACTGATACCGGCGCTCGTGGCGCTCACGCTGTCGGCTTGCGCGGCGACGCCGCCGCGAACCGCGACGCTGTGGGACGCGCTCGGCCGCGACGCCGGCACGGGCCGCGTCATCGACGGCACGCTACGGCGCGCGCACGACGACCCTGCGATCGCGGATCTTTTCGCCGACACCGACGATGCGTACCTCAAGGCCCGGCTGCTCGAGCAGATCTGCGCCGCGACCGGCGGGGGCTGCACCTACACGGGCCTGCCGATGGACGAAGCCCACAGCGGCATGGCGATCACGCCCGCGGAGTTCGGTCGCTTCGTCGCGCACCTCGCCGCCGCGATGGACGAGGCCGGCGTGCCACCCGACACGCAATCGAAGCTCATCGCGCTGCTCGCACCGATGCAACCCGAAATCGTCGGCCAATAGCAGTCCGTCGAAGCCCAGACTGTAGGAGGGGCCTCAGCCCCGACAGCCAGCTCGCGAGAGCGCTTCGCCCGGCATAAGACAGGCCACGATCACGGCGTACTCGCCCCAGGACACACAACCGCCCGCCGCCCACCACGCTTCGACGCAACCGCAATCCGGTCGGTGATCGACGCCGCATCCCCATTGAGCCGCCAGTCGTAGATCACGCTGAACGCAATGACGCGCCCGACGTACTCGCGCGTCTCGCGATACGGAATGGTCTCGACGAACAGGTCCGCCGGCAGCCCACCGCGCGCGGCCGACCATCTGCGTACGGGCGACGGCCCCGCGTTGTACGCCGCGGCCGCGAGCCACACCTTCCCGCCATATCGTGCAAGGTC
>DATLNY010000463.1:0-6131 GCA_035536495.1 Candidatus Saccharimonadia bacterium
ACATCGTCTCGGGCGATTATTCGCGCGGCGCGGCGGGTTACTGGGTCGAGAACGGCGAGCTCGCCCATCCCGTCGAGGAAGTCACGATCGCGAGCAATCTCAAGTCGATGCTGCGCGGCATCCGTGCGGTCGGCGCCGACGTCGACCTGCGCTCGCATATCCTGACGGGTTCGATCCTCGTCGACCGCATGACCGTCGCGGGCGGCTGAGCCGTCGCTCACGCGTCTTACTTGCGGGCGTCGTCGCACACGCGCCGGATGCGGGTAGGTCCATCGCGCAACGGCTGGAGCGCCGGGTGTGGGTACGTGTGGGCGATCCGGTCAGCGGTGGCAGCGAGAAGTTCAGCCGCTGCAGCGCCACCGCCACCGCGGGTCGCCCGCACGTACCCGCACCCGGCGCATGCGACCGACCGTGCGCAATTCCCAGTTGCGGAGAAGAACCAGATTTCACGAGTCGCGCTCGACCGAGTAGTGCGCGAGGTCCGTGAGCGACTTCGACTGCAGCGACGCGCGCGCGAGCGCCGCGATTGCCTCGTCGCGCAGCACCTGCGCGAGGCGTCGCGACTCGGCGAGCCCGAGGATCGCGGGATACGTCGGCTTGTCGCGCGCGGCATCGGCACCCTGCTGCTTGCCCGTGACCGCGGTCTCGCCCTCGATGTCGAGGATGTCGTCGCGAATCTGGAAACCGAGCCCGACGCAGTGGCCGTAGGATTCGAGCGCCGCGAGCGTGCGCTCGTCGGACGCGCCCGACGCGAGCGCGCCGAGCCGCACGGCGGCGCGGATCAGCGCGCCGGTCTTCAGCACGTGCATGCGCTCGAGCGCGGCGGGCGCGAGCCTCGCCCCGACCGCGTCGAGGTCGAGCGCCTGGCCGCCGGCCATGCCGTGCGAGCCGCATGCCGATGCGAGCGCGCGCAGCATCTCGACGCGCAGCGGCGCGTCGCCGGGCAGGGCTCCGTCGGCGGCGATCACCTCGAACGACAGCGCCTGCAGCGCGTCGCCGGCGAGGATCGCGGTCGCCTCGCCGAATGCGACGTGGCAGGTCGGCCGGCCGCGGCGCAGGTCGTCGTCGTCCATCGCGGGCAGGTCGTCGTGGATCAGCGAGTACGCATGGATGATCTCGACGGCCGCCGCGCACGCGTCGGCACGCTCCGGCGCGGCGCCGAATGCTTCGCACGCGGCGTACGCGAGCATCGGGCGGATGCGCTTGCCACCGCCGAGCACCGCGTAGCGCATCGCGCGGTGCAGCCCGTGCGGCGGCTCGTCCGGGCAGGGCAGCACGCGCTCGAGCACGGTCTCGACGCGCGCCGCGTACGCGCGCAGCGCGGGCGTCAGCTCGCGCAGCATCGGCTCAGGTTTCCGGTTCGAACGGGACCGCAGCGGCGGGATCGGCAGGATCGAGCAGCAGCTTGACCTTCATCTCGGCCTGCTCGAGCGCGCCATGGCACGAGCGGTACAGCGAGATGCCGCGCTCGAACGCCTTGAGCGAATCATCGAGCGACATCTCGCCGTGCTCGAGCTTCTGCACGAGCTGCTCGAGCTCGTCGAGCGAGCGTTCGAATTCGGCGATCGGGCTGGCATCGGGGCAGGGGGCTTGCGCCATGCCGGCAAAATAGCTCGCGCGCCGACCGCCATCAAGGCCGCCGCCGGACGCTCCCGGAGGCGCCTAGGGCCCGCATCGGGCCGCGCCCGCCGCGGCGTGGCATAATCCGCGGCCCTTTCGTCCGCCCCGCCGCTCGGCAGGCGGTATCCCCAAAGAGGTTCCGATGGATTTCCTGATCTCCTCGGCGTTTGCGCAGGGCGCGCCGGCCGCGCAGTCCCCGAGCGCGTTCTCGCCGCTGATCGTCATGGTCGTGTTCTTCGCGATCTTCTACTTCATCGCGATCCGCCCGCAGATGAAGCGCGCGAAGGAACACCGCGCGATGCTCGGCCAGCTCGCGAAGGGCGACGAGGTCGTGACTTCGAGCGGCATCGCGGGACGCGTGATCGAAATCGGCGACTCGTTCATCGAGCTCGAGGTCGCACCCGGCACCGCGATCAAGCTGCAGCGGCACGCGATCGGCGCGGTGTTGCCGAAGGGCACATTGAAATCCGCCTGATCCGCGCCGTGAACGCTCGGCCGCCGCGCCGCGCACGGCCGGCTCCGCCATCCGTACGAATCGATGCACCCGCCGCCGTGCGGGAACGCAGCTTCAGGTAACCCAATGCTCGAATACGCCCGCTGGAAATACGTCGTCATCGCGCTCGTCGTGCTGCTCGCGACGATCTATTCGCTGCCGAACCTCTATCCCCAGGATCCTGCGGTGCAGGTGTCGGGCAACCGCGGTGCGATCGTCGACGACGCGCTGAGGGCGAGCGGCCAGGCGGCGCTCGACGAGGCGAAGATCGCGTACAAGTCGATCGAGCTCGCGGACGAGCGGCTGCTCGTGCGGCTCGCGAGCGGCGACCAGCAGCTCGCCGCGGCCGAAAAGCTCGACGACGCACTCGGCGACGAGTACACGACCGCGCTGAACCTCGCGCCGACCGTGCCGGCCTGGCTCGACGCGATCCGCGCGAAACCGATGGCGCTCGGCCTGGACCTGCAGGGTGGCGTCCATTTCCTCATGGAGATCGATCGCGAGGCGGCGCTCGACAAGCAGCAGGAGCGCTTCGTCGACGACCTGCGGACCTACCTGCGCGACAAGAACCTGCGCTACCGTCAGGTCACGCGGACGCCGGACGGCCTCCTGATCGTCATGCGCAGCGAAGCCGACCGCGACAGCGCGTTCACCGGGATGTCGCGCGATTTCCTCGCGCTCGAGCTCGAGGACCGGCCAGTAAGCGAGGACAACTTTCCGCTGCTCGCGCGGCTGAAGCCCTCGGAAGCGGGCGCCGAGCTCGACAAGGCGATCGAGCAGAACATCAAGACCCTGCGCTCGCGCCTCAACGAGCTCAAGGTCGCGGAGCCGATCGTGCAGCGGCAGGGTGAGTCGCGCATCGCCGTGCAGTTGCCGGGCGTGCAGGACACGACGATCGCGAAGAAGATCCTCGGCGCGACCGCGACGCTCGAATACCGCGCGGTCGACGAGACCGCGAATCCTCTCGAGGCGCAGCAGACCGGTCGCGTGCCGCCGGACTCGCGCCTGTATTTCATGCGCCCGATGACTCCCGGAGGGGCAGGCCAGCCGATCGTGCTGAAGAAACGCCTGATCGTGTCGGGCGACGAGCTCACCGACGCGGCGGCGGGCTTCGACGAGAACGGCCTGCCGGCGGTGCACGTCACGCTCAACGCGGTCGGCGGCCGCAAGATGCAGGCGTTCACCGACGACAACGTCGGCAAGCGCATGGCCGTGGTCTTCATCGAGCGCATCCCCGAGATCCGCATCGTCGACGGCAAGGAAGTCCGCACCAACCGGATCAAGGAAGAGGTCATCAACGCAGCGACGATCCAGGGCCGCTTCGGCAAGCGATTCCAGACCACCGGCCTGCAGCGCGAGGAAGCGAGCGAGATCTCGCTGCTGCTGCGCGCCGGCGCGCTCGCCGCGCCGATGGACATCGTCGAGGAACGCGTCATCGGTCCGTCGCTCGGCAAGGAGAATATCCAGAAGGGCTGGACCGCCGTCGTGTTCTCGTTCGTGTTCGTGCTGATCTTCTTCGTCGTCTACTACAAGGTGTTCGGGCTGATCGCGAACGTCGCGCTGCTGTTGAACCTGCTGCTGCTCGTCGCGGTGATGTCGGTGCTCGGCGCGAACCTGACGCTGCCGGGGCTAGCCGGCATCGTGCTGACGGTCGGCATGTCGGTCGACGCGAACGTGCTGATCAACGAGCGCATCCGCGAGGAGCTGCGTGCCGGCAATACGCCGCTGTCGAGCATCGTCGCCGGCTACGAGAAGGCCGCCGGCACGATCGCCGACGCGAACGTCACCGCGCTGCTCGCGGGCATTGCACTGCTCGTGTTCGGCTCCGGGCCCGTGCAGGGCTTCGCCGTCGCGCTGTGCGTCGGCATCCTGACCTCGCTCTACACCGCGGTGTCGGTCTCGCGCGGCATCGCGACGCTGATCTACGGGCGGCGGCGCAAGCTCAAGGCACTCTCGATCTGATGCCCCGCATCCGCACGACGGACTGACCATGGAACTGTTCAAACCGAATTCCAACTTCGATTTCATGGGCATCCGCAAGCCCGTGATCGTGCTGTCGCTGCTGCTGATCGTCGCGTCGATCGGCGCGCTCGCGCTGCGCGGGATCAACTTCGCGCTCGACTTCACCGGCGGGACGCTCGTCGAGGTCCGCTTCGACCAGCCGGCCGACATCGACGGGGTCACGCGGCTGGTCGCCGACGCGGGCTACCCGAACGCGACGGTGCAGTCGTTCGGCACGTCGCGCGACGTCGTGATCCGGCTGCAGCCGCGCACCGACCAGGACCCGCAGGAGGTCAGCAGGTCGGTGTTCGACGCGCTCAAGCGCGGCGGCAATGCGCCGACGCTGAAGCGCTCCGACTTCGTCGGCCCGCAGGTCGGCAAGGAGCTGGCCGAGAACGGCGCGATCGCCGTCATCGTCGTGATCCTGGGCATCCTGGTCTACATCGGGGCGCGCTTCGAGAAGAAGTTCGCGATCGCCGCGATCGGCGCGACGATGCACGACGTGCTGCTGACGATCGGCTATTTCGCGCTGACCCAGAAGGAGTTCGACCTCAACGTGCTCGCGGGCGTCATGAGCGTCGTCGGCTACTCGATCAACGACAAGATCGTCGTGTTCGACCGCGTGCGCGAGAATTTCCGCAACCTGCGACACGTCAGCGCGGCGGAAGTGCTCAACCGCTCGATCAACCAGACGCTGTCGCGCACCGTGATCAACTCGTTCGTCGCGTTCCTGACGGTGCTCGCGCTGTTCCTCTACGGCGGCTCGGCGCTGCGGCTCATGTCCGAGGCGCTGATGATCGGCATCGTGATCGGCACCCTGTCGTCGATCTTCACGGCGTGCCCGCTGCTGCTGTGGCTCGGCGTCACGAAGCAGGACCTCATGCCGAAGGCGAAGGACCTCTCGGAGCTCGAGCGCCGGCCCTGACGGCCGCCCCGCTACTTCGAGAGCTCGGCCGTCGCGTGGTTGCCGACGACGGTCGCGAGCGCCGCGGTGATCTTGAGGTTGCCCGCGATGATGTTGCCGGACTGCATGAAGTCGGCCTCGCCGCGGAAGTCGAGGCAGCGGCCGCCGGCTTCGCGGACGAGCAGCGCGCCGGCGGCCATGTCCCACGGCTTCAGGCCGATCTCCCAGTAGCCGTCGAGACGGCCCGCCGCGACATAGGCGAGGTCGAGCGCGGCCGAGCCGGTACGACGGATGTCCTCGGCCTGCGCGCCCGCGAGCAGCGATCGCGTCATCGCGAGGTGCGCATCGATGTGCTGGCGCTGGCGGAATGGAAAGCCGGTCGCGAGCAGCGCGCCGGCGAGCGAGATCCGCCCCGAGACGCGCATGCGCTTGTCGTTGAGGAACGCACCGCCGCCCTTCGACGCGGTGTAGAGCTCGTCGCGGATCGGATCGAACACGACGCCGTGCTGCGTCTCGCCGTTCTCCGCCAGCGCGATCGAGACGGAGAAATGCGGGAAGCCGCGCAGGTAGTTGTGCGTGCCGTCGAGCGGGTCGACGATCCAGGTGAAGCGCGAGCGACCCGACGCGCCGCTTTCCTCCGCGAGGATCGCATGGTCCGGGAACGCGCGACGCAGCTCGCGCACGATCTCGACCTCGGCCATGCGATCGACTTCGCTCGCGAAGTCGTGGCGGTCCTTCTCGACGACCGCCAGCGACTCGAGCTTGTTGATGTGGCGCAGGATCACCGAGCCGGCGGCGCGCGCGGCCTTGATCGCAACGTTGAGGGCGCCCTTGCGCATGCCAAGCTCCGCAGCGGTCTGGTGCCCACCGCGCTCGCGGCGCCCGATTCGGGGCGGCCGGTCCGGCTCGGCGGGATGGTCCCGCTCGCGCGGGCGCGCCCGGAACGGGCGAAGATGCGCGTAGGTTAACACCATGCCCGAAGCCCTGGCCCGTATCCGCGTCGTGCTCGTCGCGACATCGCACCCCGGCAACGTCGGCGCTGCGGCGCGCGCGATGAAGACGATGGGGCTCACGCGGCTCGTGCTCGTCGCGCCGCGCGCCTATCCGCACGCC